>NZ_JACGBA010000002.1:0-146481 GCF_020137685.1 Campylobacter sp. RM9331 | reverse complement strand
ATTGATTTTAAAGTTCCATTTGATTTACTTCACGCCAAGCTTCAAGTAAACCATTAGCAACTTTCATAACTTCATCTAATTTAGCAGTATCACTATCAATTATTACCTTACTAAGTGTGCTAATTTGATGAGAATAAAGCCCTTGTAAATAATAACTAACATCGCCTTGACTAAAGTCTAAATAATTTAATAGCTCAACAAAAATTGCTGTGGCTTTTTTAATATTTTTACATTTGGCTTCTATATCGTTTTTTTCTATGGCTTTTTTGGCACGAGAGCAAAACCTAAGTATGCCCTCGTATAAAAGCTCAATCATTTTCTCATTACTCTCAATTGAAATATTGTTATGAGAATAACTCGCATAAGCATTACTTACCATTTATATTCCTTATTTATTAGCAAATGCTGCATTTGTTAAAGCTGTAATCGTTTGGCTTTGATTATCAAGCTTATTTAAAATAACATCATACATACTTAGTCTAGTAGCTAAAATCTCATATCTTTTCTCAATTTCTTCATTGGTTTTTTTGATTTCTTCATTTAGCTTCTTAACATCATCTTCTAAATTTTTATTATATTTAGTAAGAGTTCCATCAGTGCCTACCATACTATCTAAAGTATCTTTAAATGTTCTAAACACTCCTGTTTGCTCTGTTTTAATAGTTCTCATTGTTTTTTCTTCTAAACCAAGTTGTAATAACTTCTCGCTAGAACCACCTATTTCAAGCGCATTTTTTCCATCACTTGTAATAATAATATTATTTTCTTTACCTAATTTAGCCGTTACGCCATCTATTTTCGCATCATTAATAGCTTCAATTAATTTATTTATATACTCTTCTTGAGTTACTTTGCTATCTTTTTCATTTAACTTATCTAGGAATTCTTTTTTAAAGGTAATTTCCTTACCATTTATCTTCAAATCCCCTTCAGCTAAAGCTACTTTTTGACTAATTGTCTTACTTGTAGTGCTTAATTCTTGGTATTTTACGCTACCTTGTAAGAAATTTTTAATTCCTTCGCTATTTTTCTTATAAGCTTCTTCAAATTTTGATTTTTTAAAAGTTAAAATTCCTTTTTCATTAAGCTCAAACCCCATACCAGATAAACTAATTCCATTTGAATCAGTCTTAGTAATCATTGATGATAACATTGTTTTTAGCTTACTTACTTCGCTAATTCCTTGCAAACTTCCTGCTGTTTTTTTCTCTTTATCAAAACCTGTTGAGGTAGCAAGAGAATTAACTATAGAATTATAATTCGTTGTAAAAGTAGTTAAATGCTCTGTTAAAGAATCTAAATCATCACTTACTTTAAAGTTGGTAATACCTTCTTTTTTAAGAGAAATTTTTGCTCCAATTATTAAATCATCAATGGTATTTGTGCTTCTGCTAATCTCAATACCTTCATAAATAAACTTAGCATCTTGCGCTGTTTGAACATGATTTGATTTTGCATCAATTCCATCATACTTAGTTTGAGCAGCTTTTACATCTAATTCATTTATAAAATAATTCTCCCTAGAAGTTTCAAAAAATTCTTGAATTCCTTTCTTTTCATCTTCACTTAACTTACTGAAATCAGTAGCTTTATTTATACTAACTGCTTTTGTTTGATTAGTAGCACTATCTTTGTATGAAATATTTAATTCTTCTCCGGTATTTTTAATATATTCAACCCAGTTTTTTGTTTGTTGAGTCATATCATTTTTATCTTTAAATTCGGCAAAAACTGCTTTTCTTTGATCAGCACTTAATTTAGATAAATCTGTATCTTTATTAATTTTAAAAGTTATTTCAGTTTCAACAATATTATCAGGATTACTAGAATCACTTGTATAAGCTTTATATTTTAATTCTTTTTCTTGAGCTAATTCAGAAACTTGTTTTTGAATATTTTCTAAGTATCCACTACCACCTAAAATAACTTTAGATGCGTCTAATTGCTCGTTAGCTTTTTTAAGCTCTGTTTTAGCAGCACTAGCATTTGCAGCGTCTAATAAACCAAGCTTTTTAAGAACTGCTTTTGAAAACTCTGCTGTATTAGGGTCGTCAAGTTTAAAAGCACTTCCAAATACTATTTCATTATCAATTCCTGCTTCTTTACTTGTAATCATAAGCCTATAATTATCATGACCTGTATCTAAAACCTTAGTGCTTACAAAATCGCTTAATTTTTTATTATTTTCATTTGTAGCTGATAGAATTTTGTCATTTAAAGTTTGTAAAGAATCCCCTGAATTTACCTTAATAGTAAATGTTTGCTTATTTACAGTGATTTTAAACTCTGCTTCTTTTAGCATTTCTTTTTGACCATCACTTTTAATAATACCAACATCGTTAAATATGCCATAAGTTTCGCTAGAAAAAGAATTAGTCTGATAAGCATCTTTTGTAGCAAGTTGCTTAACATTAATGTCAAAATCACTTACTTTAACACCCTTAGTAGTAGTCATACTAGCACTCTCACCTGTAGCATCTACTTTACTTTTAGAAAATGCTTCTCCTTCTACTAAAGAAGATATATCACCTTTAAAACTGCCTAAAAGTGTTGTTAAATCTGTTAAATCCTTTTGCTTTGCTTGTGTATCAGATAGTTTTTTATTAGGTATTGCTAATAAAGATTTTTGCTCGTTTGCTTTTAAAGCGTCATATTTTTCTTTAAATTGAAATTTATTAGCTCCTGCTATTAATCCTAAACCTGTTCCCATATTTAACTCCTTTTAAATTCTTTAAAGCAATTAACTTTTTTTATCAAAAATAATTCCTATTGCTTCTTTCATACTTTCACTAAGCTTAATTACTTCTTCATTTGGAATTTTACGAATAATTTGACCTGATTTTGTAGCTATTACATCTACATACATTTGATTGATTTTATCGTTATAACCAAATCTTACATCAGTTTGTAACTCTTCCATATTTTCATTTAATTTTTTAATAGATTCATCAAGCTTTTCTTTTGTTATTTCCTTGTTTATTTCTTCATTTTTTTGCTTACCTGAATTTGTTTCAATATGAGTTTGCTCAACTGGGCGCATTTTAGTTGTTTCTGCACTTGCTTTTAGTTGAGTATCATATTGAGAACTCGCTGCTTTAAAAATCTCCATTACTATCTCCTTTTAATAAGCTTTTTTCTAAATCGGCTAAAGTTTAAAAAACTTCATAGCTTTTGAAAAATTTTTCATCATTTTCTAATAATTTTAAATCTATTAATTTATTTATTACATCTTTATTGCAATCAGTTGTGCTAGGCCATTTGCTTAAATAGCCATCTATTTCGCCTTTTGAATACGCTGCAACCAAAATCCCATTATCATCTATTTTAATATCAGTGCTAGGGTCGTAATTATTAAACGCTCTCCAAATTAACATATAAGGATTATTTAAATTAACTCCTTTATCAAATAAAACAACAATCCCACCTAAGTTATTTTTACAAGCATTATAAATAGTGTCTAAATTATGCTTTCTATCTAAGCTTATACAAGTAATTTGTGTTTTTGCTTCAGGATAGAAAATGTTGTATTCGTATAAACCAAATTCTTTTAAATCATCTAATAAATTTTTAAGATTTGGTTTAAAACTTGTTTTATCCATTTCTTGTTTTTCTACTTTAAAGGTATGAGCTTTATAAGTAGATTTTGAAGTAGCGTCAAGCCCTAACTTACCACCCATACCTAATTTAGTGCTAGAATGATCTAGTTCATCGCATAATCCATAGCTTAATAATAATTTTTTAGGAGAGAAATTATTTAAAATATATTCTGTAATTTTAGGATAATCATTTAGATTAGGTGCATTCTCATCTACAAAAATAGCATTTTTTACAAAACTCATCTGCCCTACTCCCCAAAATGCGTGCATATTAGCTAATGCTAAGCCATCATAATTGCTTTTTACTTTAGCTAAAATTAGATTATGAAAAACACCATTTTCAGGCATACAATAATCAATCAAATCAGGGCAAGTTGTCTTAAGTAATGGTAAAAATATTCTCTCTGTTCCATACCCCATCCATTTATCTTCTAAAGGTGGTTTACCAACTACGGTTGCATTATAAATTGGTTCATTTTTGCCTGTAATTTTTGTAATTTTCATAACAGGAAAATTACCTTGCGGAGTATAAAATCCCGTATGATCGCCAAATGGACCTTCAATAGCAAAATGATTCACATCAATTTCGCCTTCTATTACAAAATCACTATTACTTGGAACATACAAATCATTAGTATCACATTTAACTAATTTTGCTCCTTGTTTTTTAATAAATCCATAAAGCATTAATTCAAATATACCTTTAGGCAATGGTGCTTGAGCGCAAAATATATGAAGTGGGTCATCGCCTATTGCAATAGCTATTGGCATTTTTTTATTTGCGGCTTTATATTCGTAAAAGAAATTATTAGCATCTTTATGAAGTTGAAAGTGCATTATTAAATGCCCTTCATCTAATACTTGCAAACGATACATTCCTAAATTATTTTGCTTACCATCAAGACTTTGAGTATAAACCTGACCCATCGTAATAAATGCACCTGCATCTTTTTCCCAAGTTTTAAGGATTGGAATTTGATTTAGAGAATATGTTTTTTGCTTACAAGGTGCGTTTTTGTTTATTTCTCTTTTTGGAGCTATATTTTTTAAAGAAAATAATTTATTTGCAAGGTTTAATTTAGCACCAAATGTAGGTGGAATATGTAGCTTTAATAAGCTCTCAATCTCATCTGCAATCTCATCAGGATTTTTACCTAAAACCAAATTAAGTGCTTTGCTATTTGCAAAAACATTCATAATAATTGGCATATCATAATTTATATTGCCTTTTTTTGGATTTGTAAATAACAAAACTTTTGAATCACTCTTTTTAGCTTCTAAATAAGCTAAATGAGCGATTTCTAACTCAACATCTAAAGGTGTATTTATAATCTTTAAAAGATTTTCTTTTTTTAATTTTTCTATATAATTTTTCATAGCATTTCTTTTAATAATTCTTCATTTTCAGCTAGAATTTCTAAAGCTCCGTGTTTTATAAATTCTTTTGCTAAAACTACCCCAAAATCACTTGCATTTGCTTGATTAATCTTTCTTTGCATTTTTATAATTTTACTAGCATCAATTAAGCCAATAATCGCATTTACGCAAATAATCTCATCATCAATAAAAGCTGCATTAATTCCTATTGGAGCACCACAACCACCATTTAAAGTAGCAGTAAAATCACGCTCAATTTTGCATAATAATGCTGTTTTAGGGCAATTTAATTTAGATACAAGATTTAACACCTTTTCATCATTAATACTCTCAATCGCAACAGCACCTTGACCTGCTGAAGGTATCATAATTTTTGTATCTAAAATCTCATAATTTAACTCATCTAAAAGATTTAATCTCTTAAGTCCTGCATAAGCTAAAACTATCGCATCAAATTCGCCATCTTTTAATTTTTTAAGTCTAGTTTGTAGATTTCCCCTTAATGAATGAATAGAAAAATCATCTCTAATTAATCTTAATTGCATTTGGCGGCGAAGACTTGTTGTGCCGATTTTTGCACCTTGTTTTAGTTCATTTAATGATTTTTCATTTCCACGAAAAACCACAACATCATTAGGAGTTTCTCTTTTGCAAATACTAGCAAGTTTAAAATCATACGCCAAACTTGCCCCAACATCTTTTAAAGAATGAACGCTAATTTGTGCAAGCCCATCGTGCATTGCGTTTTCTAATTCTTTAATAAACAAATTCTTCCCACCAATTTTTGCTAAAGGAGTATCTAAAATAACATCTCCTTTAGTGCTAAGCTCTAATAATTCTATATTTAAACTAGGCTCAATTTCTTGTAATTTCGCCTTTACAAATTCGCTTTGCCATAAAGCAAGTAATGATTTTCTAGTAGCTATTTTCATATTTTTCCTTTAAGATTGTTGTTTTATTCTGCAAACTAATGCTTCTTGTAAAAGTGTTCTTGCAACCACTTTTTCTTCTTTTACCATTTTGATATTGTCGCCTAAATCTTCAAATATTTTATATTCATCTTTATTTATTCTAATGATTACATTAGCATTTGGGTCATAATCAAGTATTTTTTTACTAACTACTTCTAAGACTTGTTCGTTTGAAATAGTAACGATTACTGCTGCACTTGTTTTAATACTAGCATTATCAAAACTTGTATTTTGCTCTGCACTAGCATAAAAAACATTTTCTCCCCTACTTTGTCCAAGCTCAACTAAACTCATATCATTTTCTAGCACGATATAAGGAATGCCTTGAGTTTTTAATCTTAGCACAACTTCTTGACCAAGTGAGCCATATCCAAATATTACAAAATGTCCGCTCATTGATTCAATCTTAGGAGCTACGGTAATTATCTCATCATTAGTAATACTTGCAAGAGATTTTATATTTTTTAAAATAAAAGGAGATAAAACCATACTTAAAATTACTGATAAAGTAAGCATTTGAGCTGTATTTGTATCTAGCATTTTATTTGCAACCAATAAAGTAAATATCGCTAAAGCAAATTCTCCAATCTGACTAACGCTTAATGCAGTTTTTAACGAATCACTTTTAGTGCTTTTAAGACTTAATAATAAAAATATACATAAAGTCTTAATTAGCATAATACCAATTGTAAGTGCAATTATTATATACCAATACTGAATGATAATATTTATATTAATTTGAAGCCCAACGGTTATGAAAAAAAATCCTAATAACAAATCTCTAAACGGGATTAAGTCAGCTTCTATTTGGTGTTTAAATTCAGTTTCTGCTATCATCATTCCTGCAATAAATGCACCAAGTGAATATGAAAACCCAAAAAATGAAGCTAAAAACGAAGCACCAACGACAGTGAAAAGTATCGTTGCTATGAATATTTCTTGAGAATTTGTTTTTAATACAAAATAAAGCACCCTGCTATAAATATATTTTCCAATCAAAAATAATAATAAAAGCACAATAAAAGCTGATATTAAAGTCTTAACAACTAAAGTGCTAATTGCAACTCCATCTTGATTGAAAATATCAATCATCAATAATAGTGGAATTACTGCAATATCTTGAAATAATAATATTCCTAAAGCTTTTCTTCCATATCGCTGATTTATGTCTTGATTTTCATTTAGTATTTTTAGAACTATTGCAGTTGATGAAAGTGAAATTGTAAAGCCAATAATTAAAGCAATATCATCAGCTATATTAAATGCGTGGTGCAAAATTACTGCAAACACAATTCCACATATTCCCATCTGTAAAGCACCATTTATAAATACATCGGTTTTCATAGTTAAAAGGTGTTTGATAGAGAACTCAAGTCCTATGGTAAACATTAAAAATACTATTCCAAATTCTGCAATGTGGCTTAATTGTTCTGAAGTAGTTACAAAAAATACTTCTTCAATAATAAAGCCAGTTGCAATATAACCAATAATTGTTGGTATGCTAAATTTTTTAAGCACTACATTTAAAATAATCGCAATAGCACTTGTAATTAAAAATATTTCTAAGAACTCTTGCATTAGCTACTACCTTTATCATCATAAAATATCACATCGTATTTTTGATTTTGTTTAATTAAGGCGTTTTTCTTAGGCTTTTCTTTTAAACCACTTAGCATTTCTTCATAATCTGCTATTTGGCTTTTAAGCTCTAAAATAATGCTAACTCCAGCTAAATTTACCCCCAAATCCCTTGTAAATCTTAAGATTAATTTAATTCTATCTACATCTCTTTGCGAATACATTCTAACCTTTCCACAGGTTCTATTAGGCTCAATCAAGCCTTCTCTTTCATATTGTCTTAGAGTTTGTGGATGAATATTTAATTGCTTTGATACTACAGAAATTAAAAATACCGGTTCATCATAGTGCATATTTCCTCCTTTTTACAAATAATCTTTTAAAGCTTTAACCAACTTATCATCAAGCGTATTAATATCAGGTAAAACCACCTTAGCTCTTAAGAATAAATCCCCTTGATTTTTAGAATATGAATTATAAATTCCCCTACCTTTAACACGGATTAATCCACCATTTTTTACATTTTCTTTTAAAGTTACTTTTAAGCCTTGCTCTTTTGGAGTATCAAACTCAACTTTACCACCAAATAAAGCTATTTTTAAAGGAATTTCAAGTTCTTTTGTCAAGTCATCTCCATCACGCTCATACTCTTTTGAATGCTCTATTTTAACAGTTGCTTTTAATGTTAGATTGTCTTTTTGCATAGTTATTTCTTGATTGTTTAATACGCCTGATTTAATCTCTACATCAAAACTAACTCCCCTTACATTAATACTTCTAGTAGTTCCTAAAACAGATTCTAAAAAGCTTATTTTTAACTCAACTTGAGCTGGTTTATTATAAGACCTACTTTGCCCTGCTCCAAAACCAAAATGAGAAAATATATCCTCAAATCCACCACTAAAACCGCTTGAATTAAAATTAAAGCCATCAAATCCACCAAAAGAAGGATTATCATAAGCTCTTCTTTTATCTTCATCGCTTAACACTTCGTAAGCTTCAGTAATTTCTTTAAATTTTTCTTCAGCACCCTTGTCTTTATTCACATCAGGATGATATTTTCTAGCTAAACTTCTATATGCTTTTTTTATTGTGTCAGTACTTGCGTCTTTTTTAACGCCTAATATGTCGTAATAATTCTTCATCTTTTAATCCTATAATAATAAAAATTTTTGAGTAATATTAGCTAGTTAAGCTTAATAGAGTTTAACCACTTACTATCAACTCTTAAATTATACTTAAAGGAGTAAAAATGCAAAAATGTATATTAGTAATTACCGATGGTATCGGATTAAACGATAGATTAGAATACAATTCTTTTTATCACGCAAAAAAACCAAATTATGATTTTTTAAACCAAAATGCAAAATTTTCAAGACTTAAAACAAGTGGCAATGCAGTAGGTCTTCCAGATGGTCAAATGGGAAATAGTGAAGTAGGACATATGAGTATTGGAAGCGGTAGGGTTATTTATCAAAACCTAGTTAGAATTGATAACGCTATTAAAGATAAAAGCTTAGAAAATATTAGTATTTTAAAAGACTTTTTGAAAAAATATAAAAATATTCATATAATAGGTTTATATAGCGATGGTGGAGTGCATTCAAGTTATATTCACTTTAACGAAATTGCTAAAATTGCAAGCGTTAATAATAATATTTTTATGCACTTAATAAGTGATGGAAGAGATGTTAAACCAAATTCTTTTAAAGATTTTATAAAAAATAATCCAAGTTTTATAACTCCAAGCAGTATTTCAGGTAGATTTTATGCTATGGATAGGGATAATAACTTAGATAGAACAAATGAATATATAAATATGCTTTTTAGTAAAGCAAATAAAAGTGATTTAGAACAATACATAAACGATAATTATGAGAATAAAATTTATGATGAGTTTTTTAAGCCACTTAATCTTGGTTTTGATGGCATTGGTAAAGATGATGGAGTTATTATCATTAATTATAGAAGCGATAGAGCAAGGCAAATTGCAAGTGAGCTGAAAAATCGTTTAAGTAAAAATCAAGTTTTGTGTATGTGTGAATATGATGAAAAACTTGACTTAGGCGTGATTTTTCCAAAAATTGATATTAAAAACACCTTAGCTGAAGTCTTAAGCAAAAATAATTTAAGGCAATTTCACACAGCAGAAACAGAAAAATATGCCCATGTTAGCTTTTTCTTTAATGGCGGGGTAGAGAAAGAATTTCTTAATGAAAAGCGTGTATTAATCCCAAGCCCAAAAGTAAAGAGCTATGATGAATTACCGCAAATGAGTGCTTATTTAGTTTGTGATGAAGTAATTAAGGCTATGAATGATGGTTTTGATTTTATAGTAGTTAATTTTGCAAATGGCGATATGGTAGGTCATACAGGAAATTATGAAGCTTGTATTAAAGCGGTTGAGTGCGTTGATGAATGCTTAGGCAAAATCATTAAAGCTTGTAAAGAAAATAATTATGCTATGCTACTAACTTCAGATCATGGAAACTGCGAAGATATGAAAGATTTAAATGGCAATATTTTAACCAATCATACAACTTATGATGTTGGTTGCTGGCTTTATAATTATCATAAAGATAGTAATTTAAAAGATGGCTCATTAGCAAATATTGCAGCTAGCGTGCTAAAAATACTAAATTTAAATAAGCCTAGCGAAATGGAAGAAGCTTTATTTTAAATCTTTATTCCTAGTTCAAATTCTTTAAAAAATTAATGGAATTTGAATTAGGATTTTAATAAATTTGAATATATTTTATTATTATCATTTTTTAATCATCATAAACTATATCAGATAAAACTGCATATTTTAACAATTCATTATAACTTGTTTTCATTTTAATTCTCCTTTTAATTTATTGAAATAATTTTGATAAACATCATTAGAACAACTACCTCTATTATTATCGTAATTACCTAATTTAAGATAATAATTATCAACAAATAACCTAGCAAAAGAATTAGAAATTCTATCAAAATCAGGATGCTCTGGGATTTTTAGTCCTCTAAAAGACATATATGATTTTGCGTAACTACAATCCACAAAATAACCATAAATATCATAATTTATTAGCTTATCTTTACTAAGTCTAGTTGGTAATTCTGAAGCTTCTTCTTCAAAACTTTTTTCATGATAATCTTCATATAATTGCACTTCTTTATCAACTATTAAATTTACACTTTTAAAAAACTTACCATCTATCGTATAGTTTTGCTTTTTAATTGTGCTTAATAATAAGGTATTTGGTTTTTTAAGTTCTGTTACTTCGTGTCTTGGGCTTTGTTGTAAATTAAAATAATTTACCAAAAATACACTATAAAAACTAATCATTAAAAATGAGAAAAAATAGAATATACCTTTAATAAATTTTTGATTTTGTCTCATTATAAATTCATAAATTGATTTAATAGGATAATACAATATAAAAGGGAAAATTATTTGAAAAAACAATATTGCTCCAACAGAATCATGGTTGCTAATTTCAACACTAAAATCTAAATAAAAAAATACAACATATAAAACTTTTATAAATCTAGGATAGAGCTTTAATCCTATAAAAAATGTAAGGGCAAAAAGCATAGGATAGGTAATAAACAATGGCACATAATCTATAGGAATTAAAATACTAATAATCCCACCAGCTAAGTCATGTAAATTATCTAAAAAATATGCTAGATATATTAAAAACTCATTCATATCCTACCTTTAAAAATAATTATTAAAATTATGTTACTTTTCGTAATAAATAATATTAAAAAATATTTTTTAATTTAATTTAAAATCACTAATTCAAATTCTTTTAAAATATAGATAACAAAAGTTTAATTAATATAATCACCAAAATCTCTTTTGCTAAAATCAAACATTTATTATCTTTTCACTTAAAATCTTTTCAATTTTCTTTTGTTGTTTTGCTATATATTTTTCGCCTAGTGGTTGTGCTTCTTCTTTTGCTTCCATTTCATAGCCACCTTTACTCATTGCAGAATACTTTTGTCTAAACTCTGTGTATAAAAAATAAACCGATAAATCATCAACAAAAGGCAATGAAACCAGCTTGGTTTTAGTTTGATATATTGTGTAAGTTTTTAAGTTTTTACCATTTAAGAAAAATAGTGCTAAATAGCTTGATAAAATATCTAATATACAAAGTGCAAAAAACACAGGAAAGAATATTATTTTACCTAGTGGGTAATCTAGCTTATAGCTCAAACTTTTTCCTTCCATTTCTTTAGTATTAAAAGAATCTTTATCAAATATATATGAATAAGCTAAAGCAGGTCGTTTAGATTGCAATCTAAAAACTATATCACTTTTATTTATCGTTGCGGTTACTTTCTTATAGCTCTTTGCTATACCAAAAAGACCTTCTTTATCTATTGTATATGTTTCAAAATATATCTTTTCATTATCTACGCTAATATAAAAATCATTATTTTTAACAAATCTAAGCCTTTTTATTTGTCTAAGGTTTAAAAAGAATATAATAAAAAATATACTATGAAGTATTGCTTCATCCATCCTTTTTATCCACCACAAATCCGACATTCTTGGTGTTGGTCTATTATATAGCATGATTAAGTTATCTATACTTTTATAAAGTGTATAAAACGCAATAAAAGTCAAAAAAATTTCAATAATAAATCTAATAAGCTCTAAACTATATAAATAATCGTTTTTTATTTTATAATCTTTTAAATTATCTATATTCAAATTTATCCTTTGTTTTTAATAAGATTAATTATATGAAATAAAAATAAAAATCCATAAAATTATTAATATATGTTACTTTTTATAATAAATAATATTAAAAAATATTTTTTATTTAATTTCAAATTCCTAATTTAAATTCTTGTAAAAGATAAAAAATAAAAATTTATAATAAGGTTAATTAGTGGTGTAAAATATTTTAGAATTTAATAATCTTCATTTAGCATTTACAACTCCTTTTTTATTTTTATTAATTTCATCAATCTCTGCTTGTATTTTTTTTCTTAATTCTTTTTCATTAGGGCAGGAATTTTCTAAAACTCCTAATATTTCTAAACTTGTTCCAGATAAAGAACTAGAATAATTTTTTGTAGTTTTTACATAATCAATAATTTTTTGAAAATTATCGTATATTTCAAATATATCTTTTTTATAACATAAATCTTGTGGGATTATTGCTGGTTCAATCATTTTTCCATTTTCATCACCTTGTAAATTTAAATATATGTCTTTAGCATGAAGCATAATCACTGTATTTATATATATATAATAAAAATATTCCTTTGACTTTTGCGAATCAAAGTATCTTTTATAAGCCATGTCTAAATGCTTATATATTTCATCATGTTTATTTGATTCTTCTTTTAAATAATATATAAATCTATCAATATCTAAATCTGTATATATTGAAACAAGCCTTAACATGGTTGCAAAGCGATTTTGGTTTAGTTCAATATTATCAAAATAATTTTTTCCATATGGTAAGCGTTCGATCATTGAATAAATCTCATTAAAAAATTCATCTTTATAAGTATTTGTAACATACTTAGCATACGATAAATCATCACTTTTAAAAAACATATTTCTATTTAAAATCATCCACCATAAAATGTCTTCTATGCTATCTTTTGGTAAAAGCTCTTTACCTTCTTTAAATTTATCATTCATTTGATTTATAAGAAATATCATTATAAAATTATCATAATTCAAATATTTATGTAATGATTCAATAATAATTCTATATTCCATTGCATTTGCAAATTTAGCAGAAGCTTCTGGATTTTTGCTATATTGTATGTCAAAAGTTTCTTTTTGAACTTCGCTTATAATTGCATAAAAACTTCCGATAATAAGAAAAAATATAGTAAAGATAAAAGTTATTATTTTTTTAAAAATGATTTTTAAATATTTTGTTTGATTTACTTGCATACTCAACCTTAATAAAAAATAAGATTAATTATAGCAAATATAAATTTAAAAATAATTATTAAATTTATCTTGTGTTTTATGTTAAATACTTTGAAAATATCTTAAATTCCTAATTTAAATTCTTGTAAAAGATAAAAAATAAAAATTTATAATAAGGTTAATTAGTAGTGTGAAATATTTTAGAATTTAAATTAGGATTTTAATATATTAATTTAGTCTTTAAATTTTGTAAATTCCTAAAATTATTTAAAACTACACATTCATTAGTTGCTTATGATTTTATATAAAATAAAAAGGAAAAACTTTATTAATTTAAGTTTTTCCAAATTAATCAATCATCAGTTAAAGCAACTGCAGGGATTAGCTTACTAGCTTGTTTAGCAGGAAAATATCCAAAAAATAAACCAACTAAAGTGCTACTTAAAAACCCTAACATAATAGCATCAAAATCAACTATCATTTTAATAGGAGCGTCAAGTAAATTAATGCCATAAACAAGCATTAAAGCAATCATTACACCAATACTAGCAGCCACGCTACAAAGCACAACCGATTCAATCAAAAACCCCGTGCTAATATAAGATGGACTTGCTCCGATTGCAAGTTTTACCCCTATTTCTTTCGTTCGCTCTTTTACAACGACAAGCATAATATTCATAACGCCAATTCCACCAACAATCATAGCAATAAATGCAATACCAAAAATCATTAAACTAAGTGTATTTGTAGTGCTTTCTATACTTTTTTTAATAGCGTCTTGATTAAAGGTCAAAATTGAATTAGCACCCTTTTTAATCTCTAAAATCTGTTTAATGCTATTATCAGCTAATTCGCTATTTACATCATCTTTAAGCAATACGACAATACGCCTAATATGTTTATTACCATCAAATTTATTGCTAATTGTGCTATTTGGAACATAAACTCTAATATCAAAACCATCTCGCTCATTTTTATCTTTTTTAAGAACTCCAATTACTCTTAATGGCTGACCTTTTAGATATATTATTTTATTTAATGGACTTTCTATTTTAAATAAAGTTTTAGCTAAATTCTCACTAATTACACATACATTCTTAGCGTCTTGTTCTTCTTGCTCGGTAAAAAATCTACCTTCTTTCATCTCCTTAGCACTAATTTGTAAAAAATTCGCAAAAACCCCTGTAGCATCAGTATCTACTTCGTTTTTTAAATAAGTAATATAAGCACCACTTAAACCACTCTCAACCCCAACTTCTTTTACAAAATCAAGCCTTTTAATAAGCTCTAAATCTTGGTATGTTAAATCCTTAATCCTACCTGCATTCCTATCTCCAAATCTTGAGCCTTTATGAACTATAATTGTATTTGTCCCAAGTGATTTTATCTCTTCTAAAATATCAGCTTTTCCACCATTTCCTAAAGCTATCGTTGAAATTACTGAAGCAGTAGCGATTATAAGCCCTAGCATAGTAAGAAATGACCTTAATTTATTTGTGATTAGATTATTTAATGCAAGTTTTACATTTTGAGAAAAAAAGCTAAAACTAGCTATAAATCTATCTTTAAAATTAGCTTTATTTAAATTATCTTCATTTAAATTGCTTGTTTTAAATTCTTTGACATTTTCATCGCTAATGATAACTCCATCTTTCATTTTGATAATTCTAGTTGCGTATTTACATAAACTCTCATCGTGAGTTACTAAAATAACCCCAACTCCGTTTTCATTTAGCTCCTTTAGAATTTGCATAAGCTTTATTCCATTTGCACTATCAAGCGCTCCTGTTGGCTCATCTGCTAATATAAAATTTGCATCATTTATAAGTGCTCTTGCCACACTTACACGCTGTTGCTGACCACCACTTAAATGTGCTGCTTTTTTATGAGTATGTTCGCTAAGTTCTAATTTTTCTAATAATTTTTTAGCTTTTTGAATACTAGTTTGTTTGTTTTTCTTAGCATATAAAGCTCCCATTATTACATTTTCTAATACACTTTGTAAGGGCATTAAATTGTATCTTTGAAATATAAAACCTAAATTATCTCTTCTAAAGGCTGATTTTTCTTCACTATTTAAAGAATACAAATTCTTATCATAAAATATATATTCTCCACTACTTGGCTCATCAATTAAGCCTATCATATTAAGCAAGGTGCTTTTTCCTGAACCACTTTTGCCTAATAATATTACAAACTCGCCTTTTTTTATCTCAATATTTATATCTTTTAATACTTGAGTTGAGCCGTAAAATTTATTTAGATTGCTTATCTTTATCATTAGTTATTACCACTTCATCATCATCATTTAAGCCACTTGTAATTTCTATATTAAAATTATCGCTCTTACCTAAGGTTATATATGCTTTTTTATAGCCTATCTCACTATTATCTTTAATATTTACAAAATAGCCTTGATTGTCTTTATTAATATAATTAATAGGTAAAGTTAAAGCATTTACTACCTTATCAATTTCTATGGTATTTTGAACATCTATTCCTATTTTTAATTCAGGGTTATTATTTACAAAATATCTAGCATAATAATAAACAGCCCCACTTGAAGTAGCATTATCAATAACACTAACATCAGCACTATCAATACTATTTATGCTAGCTTCTTTAGTGCTAGCCCCATCACTTAATGGAGTATATGTGATTTTTTGCCCTACTTTTAATAAGCTAACATCATTTTGTGCTATTTGCATTCTTACTTCCATCTCATCTAAATTAGCTAATTTAATTAGTGTTGGTGAGCTTTGCTTTGAGTTAATTGTCTGACCTAAACTAGCATAAACACCTATTACACTACCATCAATAGGAGCTTTTACTATTGTTTCATCTAAACTTTCTTGCATAGTAGAAATATTTGCATTTGTTTGAATTATTTGAGCTTTTATTGAGCTAAGTTTTGCTTTTGCGTTGTAATAATTAGTTTTTGCGTTTAAATAATTTTCTTTAGAGCTAGCACCCTTACTTAATAACTTTTCTTGAGTTTGAAGTTTTACATATAATTCGTTTAAATATACTCTAGCTGCTTCTTCTTCATCATTTAAACTAATTAATTTACTTTTTTCTATAGCCAAATCATTCTTAGCTTTTTCATCATCTAAAATAGCAATAATATCGCCTTTTTTAAGCTTATCTCCTAGCTTTACACGAAATTCTTTAATTTCTCCATTTGCTAAAGTCGCAACATTTACCAAAGAAGGAGAATAAGCCTTGCCTACTGCTTCAACATTAATTGATAAATCCATTCTTTTTGGTTTAATAATTCTAAAATTATTATTAGTTTCATCATTACTAAAATATGCAAAACTAAATATGCCTATAATTATTACTATCAAAATAGCTAGTATTTTTTTCATTTTATCCCTTCTTTAATTTATTTTTGCTAAAATCTCAATTTTTAAAATATTTATCAAAAAAGGTTAATAAATGGCAGAAAACGAAGAAGTTGTAGCACCAAAATCAAAAGGTTCTAGTTTGGTTTTAATTTTAGTAACCGTTTTATTACTTGTTGTATTAATCATAGGCGGTTTAGTTATATTTTTATTAATGGGAAGTGGCGATGAAGAAAAGGCTGATGAAAGTGTAAAAACCGAGCAAGTTGAAAAAAAACCTGCTAAGAAAAAGAACGAAATGTCAGCTGATGTTGGTGTTATTTATCCATTAGATGGCTTTACCGTGAATTTAGTAAGCGATAGTGGGACTAAATATTTAAAATGCAAAATTGAATTAGAGCAAAATATAGAAACACTAACACCAGAACTTGATAAAAAAATACCTATTATTAAAGATAAAATAATAGAAACTCTAAGCTCAAAAAGTGTAGAAGAAATAAGCACAGGAAAAGGCAAAGAAAGATTAAAAGAAGAAATTATCAATAAAATTAATGAAGTATTAAATGATGGCTTTATCAAAAATATTTATTTTACTGATTTTGTGATTACTTGATGATTGGTTGTGATATTGTTGAGATTGCTAGAGTTGAGAAAATTCTAGCTAAATCTCAAATTAAATTCTTAAAAAAAATCCTTACCGAAAACGAATTAAAAACTCTAAGTTCTAATTCAAATTCTATTGCAGGTTATTACGCAGCAAAAGAAGCAGCTAGTAAAGCTTTAGGCTGTGGAATTAGTAAAGATTGCTCTTTTATGGATATAGAAATTATAAAAAATAATCAAAATAGACCTAGTATTTTATTTAGTGAAAAAATTTTTAATAAATTTGGAGTAAAATCAGCTCATCTTAGTATTAGCCACGATGCAGGGATTGCAATGGCTGTTGTTATGCTGGAGAAATAAATTGAAAAATTATCTTGAATTATTAAAATATAGTAAGACTTTTAAAATTCTTATCCTAGTTCAATTCATAACTTATTTTGGGGCTTGGTTTTCACAAATTGGTGTTTATACTATGCTAATTGAATTTGATTTTAGCAAGTTTAGTTGGAATATTTTAGGCTCTGAAATAAATCACGAAAGTATGAAAAAATGGGCTATATCTTTTTCTGCTGTATTTGCATTTTTGCCTACTATTTTAATGGCACCAATTAGTGGAATTATAATTGATAGTTTTAAGTCTAAAAAACTTTTATTATTATCAATTATCATTGAATTGTTTTCAGTATTTTTACTAATTTTTATAAAAGACGCTAGTTATATTTTTATACTATTTTTACTAATTTTTATAAGACTTGCGGTTGCAAGTTTATATTTTCAAACTGAAATGAGTTTATTGCCACATATTTTTGATAAAGACAGATTAAAGCTAGCAAATGAGTTATTTTCAGTAGTTTGGGCTATTTCATACACTACAGGAATGGCAGTTGCTGGTATGTTTATACATTATTTTGGGGTTTATAATGCCTTTTTGCTTGATTGTTTTTTATTTTTAATTGGAATTACATTATTATTTTTTATAAAAATAGAAGTAAAAAATGAAAAATTTTATTTCAAAAATATCACAAAAATGGCTAAAGAAGGTTTGTTTTATTTACTAGGAAATAAAAAAATATTACATTTAATACTATTACACGCCTTTATAGGATTTACAGCTTATGATGCTTTGATTAATTTTTTAGCTGGATATGATTATTTAAATAAAGTATATTTTCTAAAAGAAATTCTAAGCACAGGTTTAATAATAGGACTTAGTAATGCAATTAGAGCTTTATCTTTAGTGGTTGGACCTTTAATTTTAAGTAAAGTCGTAAATCACAAAAGATTATTTTATTTTTTTATTTTACAAGGCTTAGGGATTATTACTTGGGCTTTACTTCAATTTAATTTCTGGGTATCTTTTATAGGTTTAATATTTGCTGGATTTTTTACTAGCACGATATGGTCTTATACTTATACAGCAATTCAAAACAATTGCGATAAAGAATATTATGGCAGAGTGATTGCTTATGTTGATATGATTTATATGAGCTTTTCATTAGCAATTACTTTACTAACTGGTTGGTTATTTGATAATAAAGTTGGCACTTTTTATATTACAATATTAATTGGAAGTTGCTTTATAATAGGTGCTTTTTATTGGTTATTTTATATAAGGAATTATGGATGCGAAAAGTAATTTTAATAGGTGCTAGCACAGGTGGTCCTAGTCAGATTAAGTATTTAATTCAAGATTTAAAACTTGTAAATACAACAATAGTTATTGCTCAACATATGCAAGCAAATTTTTTACCAAGTTACGCACATCAACTTGATAAAGAATGTTTAAGCGATGTTGCGTTATTAGAAAATCCTTGTTTTTTAGATGATAAAAAAATATATATTTGCCAATACAATACGGAGTTATTTTCAAATCTAAGGGCTAATTTTAATAATGGAGTTTTTCCATTTTGTCCTAATGTAGATTTATTGTTTAATAGTGCTTCAAAACTTACAAAAGACTATGAAATACTAGCAATATTATTAACAGGAATTGGAGATGATGGTGCTAAAGGCTTATTTGAACTATACAAAAAAGGCGCTAAGTGTATAGGCGAGAGTGAAAAATCTTGCATAGTTTATGGAATGCCAAAAAGAGCTTATGAATTAAATAATAATCTTTTACAACTTGACATTGAAGATATAAAAAAAGAAATTGTAAATTTCATTCAAAGGTAGGTTTTATGTTTAGTTTTTTATCAAATAAAAAAGATATAGAAAATCAACAAAAAGAAGAGTTTAAATTCCACGATGATAATTATGAGTTTGATATGCTTTTATTGAAAATTAGGCAAGTTTGTGGAATTGATTTAGAAGTTAAAAAAACAACAATAAGACCAAAATTAATCAAATTTTGCACTAATAATAATTTAAGCTCTTTTTCTCAATTAACTAATAAAATGGATTTAAACCTTCCTATTAGACAAGAATTATTTGACTTAATAACGGTTTGTGAAACTTATTTTTATAGAGAACTAAAACAACTTAATGAATTAATTTATATCCTAAGAGCAGAACCTAGCAAAAGAAGAATTTTATGCGCTCCAAGTTCAAGTGGAGAAGAAGTATATTCAATACTAATGCTAGCAAATGAAGCAGGGATTACTAATCTTTCAATCTTAGGAATAGATATAAATGCTGAAATTATTCAAAAAGCAAGAGCTAGAAGATATTCAAAACGCTCATTATATAATCTAAATGATAATCTAATCAAAAAATACTTTGACCAAGACAATGATGAATATGTGATAAAAAGCCAATATTTTTCTAATGCTAAGTTTGAAGTTGTGAATGTATTTGATAAGAAATTTTTAGAATTAGGTAAATTTGATGTGATACTTTCAAGAAATATGATGATTTATTTTAATGAAGAATACAAATACCGCTTGGTTGATAATTTTGTCAAAAATCTCAATGATGGTGGAATGTTTTTTGCAGGACATGCTGATTTAGTTCCAAGTCATAATGAATTAAAAAAAGTATATGCAAATACTTGCACTTACTATGTAAAAGAATAATTAGAAATTAAATTCCTAATTATTCACGCCATAAAGTTAATTTCTCTCCTTTAAAGCCACTGCATTTATATAATTTAGTAGTTTCATCTTTACCTTTTAGCTTTAATTCATCAACTAATTCTAATTCATATATACTAGCGTCTTTTAAGGCTGCTAAAGTGTTATGAGAGATTAAGATATTTGCCTTATAGTTTTTACAAGAGCTCTCTACCCTACTTGCCGTATTTACCCCATCTCCTATGCAAGTATAATCACTTCTTGAAAGGCTTCCCATCTCCCCTACAATACATTCACCTGTGTTAATTCCTATACCTATATTTATATAAGGAAGTCCTTTTTTGCCCCAATCTTCGTTTAAAAGCTTTAAGGCTTTTATTTGCTCAATTGCAGCTTGTAAAGCACAATCAGCGTGATTTTCTAAATCATTTGGAGCATTAAAATACGCCATAACAGCATCGCCTATATATTTATCAACCGTTCCATTGTATTTAAAAATAATATCACTCATAGGGGTCATATATTTATTTAAGAAATTAACCAAATCAGAAGCATCCATATTCTCACTAATCGTAGTAAAATCTCTAATATCACTAAAAAATACTGATATTTCTCTTTTGCTTGTGCTAAATACATTGCTATCTGTATTAATCAATTGCTCTGCTACTCTTTTTGAAACCTTTTTTTCTAGCTTAGCTTTTATAAATTCTTTTTGTCTGCTTTCTAAAAAGAAGTTAATTAATATCCCAATTACTCCCATAATAGCTAAAACCAAAATAAGTTCAAATGTATGAAGTAAATACTTCTTGCTAATTATAAAATAATAATGCCCTAAAATAATAGTTGCTAAAAGTATTAAATGCCATAAAACTTGTAAAATTATGCTTTTAAAATACATAAAAGAAACACTAAGAGCAATTATTAATAATAAAGAAATTAAAAGTATTTCAGATGAATATTTTGGGGTTGTTAGGTATTCATCATTTAATAAATTATCTATCGCATTTGCGTGGATTTCAACACCTGGTAGGTTTTCATCTAATGGATTGCTTCTAATATCATTAAGCCCTACAACGCTAGTTCCAATTAAAACTATTTTATCTTTAAAGAACTCTTTACTAATAGTCCCATCTAAAACATCAATAGCGCTAATATAATCATAATGCGGAGATTTTCCTTTAAAATATAAACCAAGCAATGCGTGAGCATTTACTGCAAAGCTATCCTTATCTCCTAATACTAAATGTATATCTTTAAAATTATCCCCAATTGCTTTAATATCATCAATTCCTAGATATTTTGCATACATTGCAAGACTAAGACTTGGCAAGAGTTGTTTAAACTCACCATCATCATAATAAATCATCATAAAGGCATTTCTGATTACATTATCTAAATGTGAATATGAATTAACAAATCCATTTGCATAAGCATTATCACTTAATTCTTCTATACTTGCTGTAATATTTTTGCCATGTTCAAGCAATGAATAATCAATATTATCTTCAGCTATACTTTGATTACTTAATGGGGCTAATTTTTTTTCCGTATCGTTTATATAAGAGCCTAAGTTTATAGCATAGGCTAAAATACTATTTGTCTTTGAAAGTGCCATTGCAAAAGCTTTATCAGTGTCTTGAGTGCGTTGGCAAAAATGATATTTTGGAATGTTTAAAGAATTAAACTCCGTATCATTCATCTTTTTAGTAATTTCTCCACGCTTATCACTTTCTGCAAAATAAATATCAAATCCTACCACACTAGCAGAATTTAATTTATACACCAAACAAGCAAGAATATCTCTATCCCAAGGCCATTGCCCAAGACTAGCTAAGCTTTTTTCATCAATATCAACTATAGCAATTCTACTATCACCTTTAATATTATGATTAAAATAAGCATTAATTCTAAAAAACATATCGTGAGTTAGATTATCTAGCCTTGTGATAATACCAACTTCTTTTATAGTTATAAAAAATGAAAAAATAATCATTAAAATTGATAAAACTATAAAAGAATAAAATTTCTTAAACTTACTTAAATGTCTAATCAATTTTTAGCCTTTAATTTAATATAAATTTGAAGAATATCAATTGCAGCTGGGGTAATTCCACTAATTCTACTTGCATCAAACAAATTATCAGGCTTATTTTTTTCAAGTTTTTCTACGACTTCATTACTAAGCCCACTAATTCCACGATAAGTAAAATCATTTGGAATTTTAATCTTAATCAAATTCGCTTGATTTTGAATACTTTCATCTTGCAATTTTACATAATGATAATATTTTGCATCAAGTAAAATTTCATCTAAAACAAAATCATTTAAATTAGCCAAACTTGGTGCTAAAGAAAGCATTTTTTCCTTTGTTATCGTGCTACGAGCTATAATTTTTTGAAGAGTTGTTGGTTGAGAAATCGGCTCTTCATTAATACTTGCTAATAATTCATTAAAAGAATTTGAAGGAACAACCCTGCTTTCACATAAAAACTCTAAACCTTTTTTAATATCATTTATTTGATTTTCATAGTATTTAAAGCTATTTTCATCTCTTAAACCACACTCATAAGCGTATTTATTAAGCCTTGTGATTGCATTGCTTTCACGAAGTAATAATCTAAACTCAGCCCTACTTGTAAACATTCTATAAGGCTCTTTTGTGCCTTTTGTAACTAAATCATCAATTAAAACACCAATATATCCTTCATCACGGCGTAACACAAGCCCATCTTTATTATCAATTGCCAAACTTGCATTTATAGCTGCCATAAGCCCTTGAGCTGCTGCTTCTTCATAACCAGTTGTCCCATTTACTTGACCTGCTAGATAGAAGTTTTTAATAATTTTACTTTCTAAAGTATGAAACAAATCAAGTGGGTCAAAATAATCATATTCTATTGCATAGCCGTGTCTTGTGATTTTAGCATTTTCAAAGCCTTTAACCGAGCGTATCATTGAATGTTGAACTTCAAATGGTAAAGAAGTTGAAAAACCATTTATATAATATTCTGTAGCTTCTTTTGTCTGTGGCTCAATAAATAAATGATGACTTTCTTTATCCGCAAAACGATTGATTTTATCTTCTATACTAGGACAATATCTAGGGCCAACTCCTTTAATTTGTCCTGTAAACATAGGAGCTTTATCAAAATTTGAACGGATAATATCATGAGTTGTTGTATTTGTATGCGCTATATAGCAAGGAAGTTGCGGCAATGTATGAGAAGTAAATTCTAAGCTAAATCCTTTAGTATTTAAATCGCTTTCTTGAGTTTCTAATACGCTAAAATCAATACTACTTGCTGCAATTCTAGGACAAGTTCCAGTTTTAAGCCTTCCACGATTAAGCCCTAAAGCAGCTAAATTATCGCCTAACTCACTAGCACTAAGCTCTCCTACACGACCACTTTTTATCTTGCTTAAACCTACATGAATTAAACCATTTAAAAATGTCCCGCTGCATAAAATTATTTTCTTAGCTTCATAAGTTTTATTAAGCTCTGTTTTTACTCCATAAGCTTCATTATCTTTTACTAAAAGCTCTGTAACCATTTCTTGAGAAATGTCTAAATTAGGCATATTTAATAATATATTTTTAGCATTTTTATTGTATTCATCCATATCTATTTGAGCTCTAGTTCCACGAACAGCTGCACCTTTGCTCTCATTTAAAGTCTTGTAATTAATCGCACTTAAATCAGTAATCTTTGGCATAATTCCGCCAAGTGCAGCTATTTCTTTTACTAAATGCCCTTTTGCAAGTCCGCCTATTGCAGGATTGCAAGAAGTTGCTCCAATTCTATCGTTTAAAATCGTAAGAAGTAGTGTTTTTTTACCCATTTTAGCACTTGCGTGTGCTGCTTCAACACCAGCATGACCAGCACCAATTACTATAATATCATACATCATTAATCCTTTTTTTTATAATACACTAAGCTTATTGTAAAGGATAAAAATGTTTAATGGTTTAATAAGAGAATGTGGCTTTATAAAAAACTATTCAAATAATGAATTAAGATTAATTTCAAAACTAAAACCAAACATAGGAGATAGCGTAGCAACTAATGGAGCTTGTCTTAGTGTGATAAAAACTCATAGTGATGGCTTTAGTCTAAATCTTAGTAGTGAAACTCAAAAAATAATCAAACCTTTTAAAGTAGGTGAAAAAGTGCATACTGAATTAGCAATGCAAGTAGGAGATAGGATTGATGGGCATATTTTAAGTGGGCATATTGATGGGCTTGGTAAAATCATTAGGATAAATAAGCTTGCTAGTGGGATAGATTTTTATATAAGTCTTGATGAAAAATTAATGCCTTTTGTGTGTAATAAAGGCAGCATCGCAATTGATGGAGTAAGCCTTACTATCAATGAAGTTTTAAACAATTCTATAAGACTTACAATAATTGATATTACTTTAAAAGATACTTTATTTAATTCGTATAAAATCAATGATTTAGTAAATGTAGAAACTGATATTTTGGCAAGATATGTTCATAGAATGCTAAATTATAAAAATAACTCACTTACTTGGGATGATATTGATAGAATTAGTGCTATTTATTAGGAGTTTTTATGAATGAAGAAATTATGTTAAGAGCTTTAGTGCAAAAAGCACAAGAGATGGATGATGAGTATTTGGCAAATGAAAAATTAGTAAAAATGCTTATTAAAAAACAAGTATCATTTGATAATTACGATAAAATAAACGAGTTTTTAAACTTTATAAAAGACGCTAAAACAAACGCTCAAAAAAGCAAATAAAGGATAAATATGAATATAGTAATAACAGGTGGAGCTGGATTTATAGGCTCAAATCTAGCAAATGAATTATGTAAAAATCATAAAGTTTTAGTAATTGATAATTTTGATAATAATGAAAGATTTTCAAACAATAAAAGAAAATATTTTGGAACTTATAAAAATCTTTTAGAATTTGATGGCTTAATATATTCAGCTAATTTATTAGATGATGAGTTTTATGCAATGATTGATAGTTTTGCTCCTAATGTGATTTATCATTTTGCTGCTATTTCTGATACTACCGTTTATGATGAAGAAATAGTATTTAAAAGTAATATTAATACTTTTTATAAAATTATAGCTCTAGCTAAAAAACACAATGCAAAATTAATTTACGCAAGTAGTGCTAGTGTCTATGGAGATGCACCAAGCCCACAAACCGTAGGGCTTAATGAAATGCCTAAAAATCCTTATGCTTTTTCAAAACTAACTATGGATAAAATCGCTAAAGATACAGGAGCTGTAGGGCTTAGATATTTCAATGTTTATGGTAAAAATGAATTTTATAAAGATACAACCGCTTCTATGATTTTACAATTTGGTTTGCAAATCCTAAACAACAACTCTCCTAAACTTTTCGTTGGAAGTGATAAAATCTTTAGAGATTTTGTATATATAAAAGATGTTACAAATGCAAATATCGCTGCAATGAATGCTAATGGTGGAGTTTATAATGTAGGTAGTGGCAAGGCTAGGAGTTTTGAGAGTATTGTAGATATTTTGCAAGATTTATTAATAAAGCGTGGAATTTTAAAAGAAAGATTGCAAAAAACATATATCCCAAATCCTTACACCAACGCTTATCAATTTCATACTGAAGCAAAGCTAGATGATAGTTTTTCATATAGACCAATTTATAGTTTAGAAGATGGGATAAATGATTATTTAGATGAAATAATTAAGATATTTAATAATCAATGAATTATTAAATATCTAATTTAAATTCCACGCAAAAGCTCTTAGGCTCGTTGCAATAGTATATGTTTGCATTGTGAGCGTTGCAGATTTGTTTGCATAATGCTAAGCCTAAGCCATTGCCTTTTAGCTTAGTTGTATTGAATGCTTCAAAAAGATTAGTAAGATTTGCTATCTTTTCGCCACTATCAAAAACACTAATTTTATATATATTATTTATAATTTCTCCTTTGACTTTGATAGTGCCATTTTCTTCACAAGCATCAATTGCGTTATAGATTAAATTACTTAAAACTAAGCTTATTAAAGACTTATCAGCACTAATTGTAAATGGAGCAAAAGTGCATTCACTTAGAATTATTTCATCACTATTATTATAGGTATTAAAGACATTTTGGCATTCGTTTTCAAATTCTTGCAAATTGAACTCATATTTATTTAGCTTAAACCCACGAGTAAAAAGCAAAGTGCTCTCAATTATTCTCTCAACCCTTTTAATCGCATCTTGCATTTGCATTACAATATGTTTATTTTTAAGCTCAACTTTACTAAAAAGCACCCCCGCTAAAAGCGAAACCGAGCCTATTGGATTTCTAATCTCGTGAGCTAAATTAGCCGCTACTTGACCCATAGAAACAAGCCTTTCATCTCGCTTTTCTTTAGTAATATTTGTAGCCATTATTAGGTGCTTATCAGCGTATTTTATAGATTTGATTTGATAAAAATTGTTTAAAAATTCTAATTCATAATGCTCTTTATTAAGGTCAATTTGCCTAAATAATTCATCACTTGCTAATTTATTTTTCACTACTAGATTTTGATTTTCATCCAAAACCCAAATAGCACTTGGTAAAATCTCAATAATTTCATTTATCATTAGCATTAAACTATCATAAGAAGTCTTTAAAGCCTTGTATTCATTCTCTACTACATAAGTTTGCTCAATTAACGCCTTTAGCCCATCAGCAAAACTCTGCTTATCTGATAAATCTAAGCTATCTAAAATATTTTTATTCATAAATATCCTTTAATTTTTTAATTATCTTAGCAGTTTTTATAAAAACAAAAGGAATTTAAAATTAGAATTTATATAGTATTTCACATTATAGAATATATTTAAAAAGAGAAAATAGTAGCAATTATGGAAAAATAAATTATATTTTTTTGATTTTAGCCGTTAAGGCTAAAATCTAATTATTCTCCTAATAAATCCTTATTAAGTCTTGCGGCAAAACCTGTTGCTTTGTGATTTTTGTATTCTTTAATGATTTCGCCGTTTTCATCTAGGATAAAGCACGAGCGAATAAGCCCTTCGTATTCTTTACCATAATTTTTCTTAATCCCCCAAGCACCAAATAGCTTAGCCACTTCTTTAAATTCATCGCTTAATAAAATCTGATTTAAGCCGTATTCAGCTTTAAATTTCGCTAGTTTTTCACACTTATCAGGACTAATTCCAATCAGCACATATCCTGCATTAAGCAATTTATCAAAACTCTCACTTAATTCACAATTTTGCTTAGTACAACCTGGAGTGTAAGCTTTTGGATAGAAAAACACTATCACCTTTTTACCGCGAAAATCACTTAGATTAATCGCAACTTCATCTTGATTTAATAAAGTAAATTCCATATTTAATCCTTTAAAACTTCTTTTATAATATTTGCTAAGCATTCTAATTGATTAGGTAAAACGCTCCTTAAATCAATTATTATGCTATCTTTATCATAATTAGCCACTACGCCTTTATTTAAAAGTTCGTTTATCTTGCTTTTATTAGCCTTAATTTTTAAGGCATAGCCGCTTAGTAATTTTTCAGGCATTGAGCCACCCCCTACTAGGCTTTTGCTCTCTATAATTTCGCCAAAATTGATTAGCTCTTGCAAGGTTTTTGCTTTGTTTAAAACTTGAGATTTTGTATCATTTAATAAAGCTAGGCTTGGTAGATTTGCATAGTCTTTATTTAAATAATTTTTAACAGCTTTTGTAAGTATCAATAAGCTAGTTTTATTTAGCCTAAACATTCTTAAAAGCTGATTTTTGCGTAATTTTTCAATTAGTTCTTTTTTACCTAAAATAATTCCTGCTTGAGTGCTAGAAAATAATTTATCCCCACTAAATGAAACCAAGCTAATACCTTTAGATATTAGGCTTTTTACACTAGGTTCATCCCTTAAACTATCATTTATTAAATCCACATAGCCACTACCTAAATCATAATAAAATATTTTTTCATTTTTACAAGCTAAATCATTTAGGCTAATCGCATCTACTTCTTGACTAAATCCACCGATATAAAAGTTTGATTTATGAGTTTTTAAAATCATTTTTGCATTGTTTAATTCAGCTTCATAATCGCTCATCTTAGTCTTATTAGTAGTCCCTACTTCAATAAGCCTTGCTCCACTTTCACGCATCACATCGCTTACTCTAAATCCCCCGCCAATTTCTACTAGCTCGGCTCTACTTGTAATTACACCTTCGTTTTTACCTAAAGTATTTAATACTAAAAACACAGCAGCAGCGTTATTATTTACCACAAGTGCATCTTCGCAACCAAAAAGCATTTTTAAATAAAATATGAGATTTTCATCTCTTTTACCCCTTGCATTGCTTTCTAAATCAAATTCTAAATTAATATTATTAGTATGAAAAGCCTTTAATTCATCATAATCACTCTCACTCATTAAAGCACGACCAAGATTTGTATGAAGCACCACACCAGTAGCATTTATCAATGCTCTTGGCTCTTTTAATAGCCTTTTATTAATTCTTTCATTAAGCTCTTTGAGTATCATCTCGTAACTTTGCTCTTTATTAGTAGCTCTTAGTTCATTTATTAATTCTTTAGCCAAAAAGCTAACTAAAAAACTAGGTTTATCATTAAAGGCATTAATTAATTTTGATATTTGTGGTAGCATTTTAAAATCCTTAAATATTTTTTAAAATACTAGCAAGGAAAGGTAAAAATGAAAGAATTTGCATATTTAAAAAAGGCTGATTTTATAGATGATTTAGGCAAAAATATAGCCGTTATAAATAGCCCTACTAGTGAGAAATTTCTAATAGCAAATGATAAGGCTTTAAATGCTTTAATCTATGCTCCTGAAATTGATTTTTATATAAAAAACTCAAGTGCTTTTAATAATGAAAAATTAGAAAAATTATATGAAGCAAGAGCTATTAATTATGATTATTCAAGTGAGATTAATTTATATGCGAATATTGATAAAAGAATTTGCATATTATTTGATGATAAAGATTTAAAAAACAAATTAATAGATAATGGTTATAAGGCTGTTTGTGTTAGTGAATTTGAGTTTGTTTATGGTGGGATTGGCTCACTTGTAGTAGTTACTAAAGAAGGCGAATTAGATTGTGATTTAGCTATTTCACAAACAAAACTAAACAATCACGCAGTATTAATAAATCATGAAAATATATTGCAAGATTTAAATTCTTTAACGGGTAAAATTAGCTTTACAAGAAAGATTGAGTTTAATTCAAGTTTATGCCAATTAGATGGGCGTAGGAGTGAGCATTGTGGTTGGTGCGTTGAGGCCTGTCCTAGCGTGGCTTTAAGCACTGATGATAAAAAAATCATAATAAGCGAAATTGATTGTATTAATTGTGCAAAATGCGTAAGCGTATGTCCTACTAATGCACTTGAGTTTTGTGAGTTTAATAAAGATTGCATAAAAGAAATCAGCAAAATCTATGAAAACGAGCAAATAATAATAACTCAAAATTATGATAATGATTTTAATATAAAGCATTTTTTACCATTTAATATACCTTTTGATTTATTAGATGAGTTAATACTTTTACATTTAATAAACACAAGTGGTAAAAGCATTGCGATAGTTGGAGATATTAGCGAATTTTTAGCCGAAAAAATCAACTTAGTAAATGATATTTGCAAGGCAATCACAGGAAAAATAGCCATATATGTAAATGCAAATTTAGATGAAATTCCAAATGAATTGATAAAAGAATTTAAATCAAGCGAAAGTAATTTTAGATTAAATAAAAGAGAGCTTTTTGGCTTAAAAATCTCTTCTATGTTAAATAATTTAGATAAAGGCGTAATCACTGCTAAAAATTATGCAAAAATTAGCATAAATGAAAGCACTTGCACCCTTTGTGCTTCTTGTGCTGGGGCTTGTAATACGAACGCAATTTTAGCTGATAGTAAAGAAAATGCTATTAAATTTAACGCATCATTATGCACAAGTTGTGGATATTGCATAAATTCTTGTGCTGAAAAAGATACTATTTTTATACAAAATGATATTTTAGAACTAAATCCGATTAGCTTTACTCATAAAACTTTAGCTAAAGATGAATTATTTGCTTGTATTGAGTGTGGTAAAGAATTTGCTACTAAAAAATCAATTGATAAAATAGCTGGTATTTTAGGGGCTGCTTTTAGCTCTGATGTTACGAAAAAATACTCGCTTTATTGCTGTGCTGATTGTAAGGCTAAGATAATGATGCTAAAACAAGCTCAAGTTTTTGATGATACAAATAGTTTTTTTGCACCACTTGAAGAAAAATTAAATAAATTTTTGAAAGGTTAAAATGAACGAAGAATTAAATATAACTAGGTCATATTTTTACGAATTTTGTGCTAGAGCAATTAGCTTTATGAATAATGATGATTTTAATACTTTAAGAGAACAAGCTAAGTTTTTTTATGATAATTTAGATGATTTAAAAGATGATTTTAAAGTAATTTTAGATACTGATTATGCAGCTTATAAAGATGAGCAAAATGCTGTTTTTTATGATTTTTCTTATGTAAATGTGCCTACTGATGCTAGTTTTTATGATGAAGGGCGTGATAATGGCAAAATGAGAATAATTGCAACAGGAATTTTAAAAAGAGCTAATTTAATCAAAAACACAAATCTTAGCGATAATGAAGATAGTATGAATTTTTTATTTTATCTAGGTAGTGTTTTATGCAAAAATAATGATGAATTATGTCAGGAGCTATTTTCAAGAATTATTAATGAGGTTGTAGATGAGTTTTGTGAAAAACTACAAACTCATAAAAACTCAAAAATATTTACTCATATTGCAAATATCATATCTTATTTAATACAAATTGAAAGGGCATTTTATAGTGTAAATGCACCTGCTAAAAAAGAATCGGTTGCTGATATTGCATTACAAAGAATACCTTATGAACCAAGACTTCCAACCGAGTTTTCAAAAATCAATATGAGTGAGCTAACTAGCTTTAAAGAAAATATAGAATAAGTTTTATAAAGGAATAAAATGAAGATAATGTTTGTATGTTTAGGCAATATTTGTCGCTCTCCTATGGCTGAGTTTATTATGAAAGACTTATGCAAAAATAAAGAATTTAAAATAACAAGTTCAGGAACAGCAGGTTATCACGATGGAGAAGATATGCATATAGGCACGAAAAAACTTTTAAAAAATAAAAATATTGAATGCGATAATTTCGTATCAAAAAAACTCACAAAAAAATTATGCCAAGAATATGATTTAATCCTTACTATGGACGAGAGTAATTATAAAGATGTTTTAAATAATTTTTATGAGTTTAAAGACAAAGTAAAACCAATATGTTCTTATTGTGATTTAGGATATAAAAATGTGCCTGACCCTTGGTATACAAATAATTTTGATGAAGTTTATATGATTTTAAATAATGCTTGCAAAAATATTTTAAAAGAAATTGAAAATAATAAGATTTAACTAAAAACTAAATCTTATCTAAATATCTGAAATGTAAAAAACTCTGATTTGTATTCATCATTCATTTTCTCATATTGCGATATAGCTGATTCATAATTTTTTGCTTCGTGATAAAGTAAAGCTAAAGCCAATCTTGATTCAAGATTGCTTGGATTTTTTACACGAGATAACTCAAGTAAGGCTATAGCTGAATTATTATGCCCTGCTCCAATAGCTGCAACACTAGCTAAAAATAAAATATCAGAATCTTCAATATGATAATCATCAATCAAACTATTATAAATTGCAAAACTCTCTTCAAATTCATTAGCATAAATATCTATATAAGCAAGTGCTTTTAAAGCTCCTATGTCTTCATTAGTTTTTAAATATTGCTTTAATTTTTCTCTTTCTTGTTGTAAAAGACCTGAAATCTGCATTAATTTTACATAGTTATACCCTACTATTTTAGCACCACCAAATAATGAGCGATAATCTAATTTTTTGTTAAGAAAATACATTTGAACATCTTTAGCATAGGCTTTTACATCTTTTTTATTGTTTTTTAAAGAAAAATATAAAATATTTGCGATTATGTCATTATCACTTAAGTCTATTAAAACTTTTGATTTATCTATCATCTTATCGTAATCATTTTGCATATAAAATCCAAGAATTTCTAAACTAATATTACTAATATTATTTGTATTAGTTTGGTTCAAAAAACCTTGCATATTTACATAATCTTTTTTCTTAATTGAAAACAATGCTAAATAATAATTTCTATCTTTTTCATCTTCAACATAATTTAAATTATATTGTAAATCTTGCTCTAATTTCGTAGTATCATCATATAACAAATCCGAACAAAATAAAGCATAAATTCCTGCTCTTAAATCCTTAGGGTCTAAATGATAACTAGCTAAAAAGTGCTTTTTTGCTAAATCATATTTGCCTAAGAGTGCATATGCTAAACCTAAATCATATTGCAAAATACTATGCTGCGGATAAAGCTTTACTAATTCTTCTAATAATTCACTAGCACTCTTTATATCATAACTAAAAGCATAATTTAAAGCTTTTGTAATTTGTATATTTATCTTTGATAAAGTTTGACTATTTTTAAGATAATTTGAGCTTTTATCTAAATCATCTAAGTAAATATTAACATTTGCCTTATTTATCATCTTAGTTGCACTTGTCGCATCAAATACTTTAAAAGGCGAAAAATAAAATATCAAATCATATTTTTGTTGCTTTGAATCTATAAAGGTTTTTTCATAAGTATGTTGAGCGTAATTTATATCAAATATCCTATCATCTATGGTTGTTTTGACATTATAACTTGACTTAAGCCACTCTAAATCATTTTTCTCTAATTCTTTTAAAAACCTTGAAGCTTCTTGATATTCTGCTAATTTTATATCAACTAAAGCTAAAGCTAATTTTGTCTCTTTTGGTTTTATTCTTTTTTCAAGTGCATTTTTTAAATAAAATCTTGCTTTGTTATATTCAGCATTTCTTGCATAAAGTAATCCTAAAGATAAATTTTTATCATAAGAATCTTGTAAATTAATCTCTCTTATAGAATCAGAACTTTTATTAAATGAGCTTAATATTTTTGCTCTTAAATATCTTGCGTCGTTTTGATAAAGTGGATGGATTTGTTTATTTAATGCTTGTAAAGCTTCAGGATAAAATCCTTTATAAAAATTCACTAAACCCAAGTAATAATAATAAAGGCTTGAGTTTTTTTCATTACTTAAATAAGAATATGCTAAATCTATATAATATTTAAATTCTTTATCTTTTTGTAATTTTAAAGCACAAACAGCAGCATTTAAAGCAGCCACCGTGTTATTTTCATTATTTTCTAAAGCCTTTTGAAAACTCTCTAAAGCTCCTTTATAGTTTGCTTGTTTCATTCTTGAAACTCCTAAATTATAATGCGAAAAACTCTCATTATATTTAGCTATATTTTCATATATTTTTAAAGCTTCACTTTTGTTTCCACTCTCATATAAAGCATTGGCTTTTGCCACCATTAAATCTAATTTTTGGCTTTTAAATTGTTGAATGCTTATTTTTGGTTCTATTAGCTCATTTTGCTCAACTTTAATTTCTTTTGACTTATCTTGAGTAAAAATTAAAAAAAGTAAAACTACTAATAAAATAATAATAAGTAAAGAAAGTCCAGCGATTAAAATTATACTTTTTTTGCTGAACTTACTTTGTTTTACTGGAAGAGTATTTCCTTCTTCAATAACAATTACTTGTTCTTCTGCCATACTTTATCTTACATATATTTTTGTAATACTTCAGGTATTGCTATTGTGCCATCTTCTCTTTGATAATTTTCCATAATAGCTACTAAAGTCCTACCTACTGCAAGGCTTGAACCATTTAGTGTATGAGCTAATTTGTTTTTACCATTTTCATCTTTATATCTTATTTTTGCGCGTCTTGCTTGAAAATCATAGCAATTACTAACAGAGCTAATTTCACGATATTTATTTTGTGCTGGTAGCCACACTTCTAAATCAACTGTTTTTCCTGCACTAAAGCCCAAATCCCCACTACAAAGCATTAAATGTCTATGAGCTAAACCTAAGCTTGTTAATAAATCACTTGCACAACTAAGCATATCTTCAAATACTTTATCACTATCTTCTTGAGTGCTAATGCTTACAAGTTCAACTTTTCCGAATTGGTGTTGGCGGATAATTCCTTTTGTATCACGCCCTGCACTTCCTGCTTCTTTTCTAAAACAAGGTGAATAGCAAGTCATTTTGATAGGCAATTCATTTAAAGGTATAATTTCATCATTATATAGATTTGTTACACTAACTTCACTTGTAGGGATTAAATACAATTCTTCGCCATCAATTTTGAATAAATCATCTTTAAATTTAGGTAATTGTCCTGTGCCAAACATAGTATTAGCATTTACAATATAAGGAGTATTTACAAACTCAAATCCTCTTGAGCGGTTAAAATCTATCATATAATTATATAATGCTCTTTCAAGTCTTGCACCTTCACCGCGTAAAGCTACAAAACGACTTTTAGCAACTTTTACACCACGCTCAAAATCAAGCCAACCAAGTGCTACACCTAAATCGTGATGGTCTTTTGGAGTGAAATTAAATGTTGGTGGAATTAATACCTTTTTAATCTCTACATTTTCTTCTTCATCATTTCCAATAGGCACACAATCAGCTATTAAATTTGGAATACAAGCTGCAATTTCATTTAATTTAGCTTCACTTATGCTTACTTTTTCGTTTAATTCAGCTATTTTTTTCTTATTTTCATCTAAAGACTTTTTAAGCTCACTTATATCTTCTCCTGATTTTGCTTTAAGTCCCATTTCTTTTGAGAATTTGTTTTGAAAACTTTGAGCGTTTTCTAATTCTATTTTTAACGCTTTTGTATCATTGTAGCTATCTAATAAACTTTTTAAAACTCCATCATCTACTTTTTTTGCTTTTAATTTTTGATTAAAAACTTCATAATTTTCTTCAATTTTTCTTAAATCTATCATAATTTCTCCTTATAAACTTAAAGCTTTATAAACTTGTTGCATTTTATTTTGCGCTAATATACTAGCTTTTTTTGCACCATCGTTTAATATATCAGCAATTTCTTTACCTTGCAATAATCTTTCATACTCACTTCTAGCCTTGTCAAAATACTCCCAAATAACATCACATAAATACAATTTAAAATGTCCGTATCCTTCTCCACCTTTTTCATACCTTGCACGAAGACTTGCTAAATCATTTTCATCTAAAAATAATTCAGCAATTTTATATATATTACAATTTTTCCAATCCTTAGGCTCTTCAATAGGAGTGCTATCGCTTACTATTTTATTTACTTGTTTTTTAAGTTGTTTATAACTTGTGAAAATATCAATAGTATTGCCATAACTTTTACTCATTTTAGCACCATCTGTGCCTACTATTGTTTGAGTATTTTCATCAACTAATGCTTCAGGGATAGTAAATACATTTCCAAATTCATTATTAAATTTAATTGCAATATCTCTTGTGATTTCTAGGTGTTGAATTTGGTCTTTTCCAACAGGAACTAATGGTGCATCAAACAATAAAATATCAGCCGCCATTAAAACAGGATATGAAAATAAGCCGTGATTTGCACTAAGACCTTTTGCTATTTTATCCTTATATGAATGTGCTCTTTCAAGTAATCCCATAGGAGTAAATTGCGATAGTATCCAATAAAGTTCTAAGACTTCTTTAACATCACTTTGTAAATAAAATATACTTTTATTTGGATTTAATCCTAAAGCTAAAAATGCAGCTGCTGCTTTGTTAATATTATCTTTAAAATTACTAGCTGTTTTTTTATCCTTTAAAATACTTGTCATAGCGTGATAATTTGCAATAAACATTATCATTTCATTATCATTTTGTCTTTTCATCATTGGAGCTATTGCTCCAAAATAATTGCCTATATGCAAATCCCCACTTGGCTGAAGTCCTGTAAAAATTCTCATTTGTTCTCCATATCTTTACTTGTAATTTAAAATTTATGCTTAATATAGAGCAAAAAAATTAATAAAGGAGCTTAAATGCTATATGATTTAGTAGTAATAGGTGCAGGTCCAGCGGGAATTGCAAGTGCTTATGAAGCACATAAAAATGGTTTAAAAAATGTTTTATTAATAGAAAAAGCAGCAGAGAATTGTCAAACTTTTAGAACTTATTATAAAGATGGAAAAAGAGTTGATAAAGTTTATAATAAAATTGATATTCCAAACTTAGGAAATATACCTTTTGAAGATGGAACAAAAGAAAGCTCATTAGAATTATTTACAAGCCTTTGCGATGGTTCTTTTGAAGTAATGTTTTCAAATGAAGTTGAGAAAATCAAGCAAGTTGATGGAAATTTAGTTGTATATTCAAGTAAAGGCGAATTTAAAACAAAAAATGCAGTAATTTCAATCGGTAGAATGGGAAAACCAAATAAACCAAGTTATAAACTACCTTCAAAATTAAGTAAAGTTATCAATTTTAACGCAAACGATGCTAAAGAAAATGAAAAAATCTTAGTAGTTGGTGGTGGTAATAGTGCTGTTGAATACGCTGTTGATTTAAGCAAAAAAGCAAATGTTACATTATGCTATAGAAGAGCTGAATTTAGTAGAATTAATGAAATAAATCATAAAAATGTATATGAAGCAAAACTTACTTTAAAATTAGCAACTGATATTAGCGAAGTAAATGAAGTAGATAACAAACCTGAAGTTACTTATACTAATGGTGAAAAAGAGATTTTTGATAGGATAATTTATGGAATTGGTGGCTCTACTCCAGTTGATTTTCTAACAAATAGTGGAATAGAAATTGATGATAAAGGCGTTCCTACTTTTGATACAAATATGCAAAGTAATGTTAAAAATATTTTCGTAGCAGGAGATATTGCTAGTAAAAATGGAGAAAGCATAATAACTGCTTTAAATCACGCTAAAAAAATTGCTGATTATATTATTAAGGGTTAAGCTTGGCTAAGAAGAATTTAACACTATATAGCTTAGGTGCTTGTGCTGTTATTTTAGGTGGAATTTATTTTGTAATTCCATCTAAAGACACAAAAACAAACCAAACACCAATAAAACCACAAGTAAAAATAGAGCAAAAACAACAAACAAAACAAGTGCAATTGCCAAAACTTGAAGAACAAAACTATAAGATATTAAATGATAGAATTGTAAAGCTTACAAAGCAAATAGAAAGCTTAAAAAATAGCAATACCAAAGCCAATGAAATAGAAAATCTATATCAAGAAATTGAAAAATTAAAAATACAAAACGAACAATTAGAAACTAAGAATAATGAATTAGTTCATCGTTTAAATAACGAAAGTTTATTAGTAAATGAAAATAGCAAAAATTCATATCAGCAAATGATAGATAAGCTAAATGAAGATTTAGCAAATTATAAAAGCGAAAATGATAGTTTAAAATTAAGCTTAAATGATAAAGAAAACGCTGTTAAAAATCTAAATTCTTTACTAGGAACTCTTAGTAATCAAAAACAAATGGACGAATTTGAACACGATAATTTAGCAAGAAAATTGCAAGATGAATTAGATAAAGCAAATGCAAAAATCATAGCAAATCAAAAAAATTACACAGATGTGGTTAAAGAAAATGATATTTTAAAACAAAGAGTAAAAAATCTAGGGAATTTAGAAAGTGTAAATGCTGAATTAAGTAAAGTAAATAATGAACTTAACTTAAAAAATCTTGAATTAAGTAAAGAAATAAAAGCAGCAAGCAAGCTAAATGATGAATTAAAAAGTAATAATAATTCTGATTTTGTAAAGCTTAATTTGGATAATAAAAATCTCCAAGCAAAATTAGATGATGCCAAAACTTCAATATTAAAACTAAATCAAGTTAAAAATGATTTGGAACAAAAATTAGATAATTTAAAAAATATTGAAAAACAAAGAGATGAATTAAAAAATGAAGTTTTTCAAGCAAAACTAGAACTTGAAAAATCTAAAAACGAACAAACTAAAGTGATTAAGGATTTAAGTGATAAAAGCCAAAATTCACTTGATAATCTTACAAAAGAGCTAAATAAAGTTAATGAATCTAATGCTAAATTACAAGATAAAAATACAAAAAATGAAATAGCATTAAAAGATATGCAACTAAAAAATAAAGAACTAGAATTAGACTCAAAGAAAAAAGAAAAAGATTTAAGTGAAACAATAGCAAAACTTCAAAAAATTGATGAGCAATTAAAAGCAAGTAGTGCAAATAATATGGATTTAAAAACAAAATTAGATAATTTACAAAAAGAAAAAATAGAATTAACCACGCAATTAAATAAAATTAATAATGAGTTTTTAAACTATAAAAACGATAGCTTAAGTAATAAACAAAATGATGTTAAAGACTTAAATAATAAACTTTACGAAAGTTCAAAAGCTTATGATGAGCTAAATGTAAAATATATTGCTTTAAAAGAAGAATATGCGGCTAAAGAACTAGATAATAATAAAGCAAAACAAGAAAACAAAACACTTTTAGATGAAATTGAACAACTAAAATTAACTATTAGTAAGGATACAAATTCTGAAAGAGTTTTAGCCTTAGAAGAAGAAAAAGATAAGCTATTAAAACAACTAAATGAAATAAATATCAAAACTTTAAATAACTATAATCAAGAAAATAGCGAACTAATAGCAAAAAAAGAAAAAATTCAAGAATTAGAAAAAAAACTTGAATTAGCTCAAAAAGGAAGTTCGTTAAATACAAATAGTTTAAAACTACAAGATACTTTTGTTTGTGATGATATAAAATCAGGAGTAATTGGACTTAGTAAAACTTGCTCGCTTGAACTTGATAAATTCTTAGCAAAATATAATCAAAATTATTTATATGAGATAACTCCTATAATTGATGATAGTGGCTTTAAGAGTTTAAGTGCTATTGATGGAGTTCATATGGCTAGCAAAGAAGTGCAAAGATTAACTCGCTTAGCTAATTTTGGATTATCAAAAGATAGAACAAAAAGTGCTGCAAGTTATATAAAATCAAAAATTCCTAATGCACTAATTAGCTCAAGTTTAGAGCCTGAATACTCAAAAGACAATAAAAAAGGCTTTATTTTAAGAGTTTATAAATGATAATTTATCAATATAAAAACGGCTATCGCTACAATAGTGATAGCATAATTTTATATGATTTTATAAATAAAGATAAGCTTAAAGGAATAGGACTTGATATTGGTGCTGGAAGTGGAATTTTAAGCCTATTATTAAGCGAAAATAAAAATATAAAAATAGATGCAATTGATATTCAAGAAGAAAATGTAAAACTATGCAAAAAAAATTATGAAAAAAATAATCTTGATTATAAAGTAATTTTAGGTGATATTAAAGATTATAAAGTTTATAATTATTATGATTTTATAATCTCTAATCCACCATTTTATTCTAAAATGCAAGCACAAAATAAGCATTTAAATATTTCAAGACATATTGATTTTTTGCCACTTGAAATATTGCTAAAAAGTGCTGATAAATTATTAAAACCAAAAGGTTTTTTATATTTTTGTTATGATGCTAAAAAAATTGATTTAATATTTGAAACCTTAAAAAATACGAATTTAAAATGCGAAATAATAAGATTTATTCACACAAAAGCCGAAAAACCATCAAATTTAGTATTAATTAAAGCAAGAAAATTAAGCAAAAGCGATGTGCTGATTTTGCCACCTTTAATATGTAACGATAGCAATGGCACAACAAAAGAATTTAATTCAATTTATCAAAATATCAAGGTTCAAAGTTATGATTTACAATAAAGATTACTCATATTCATTTGATGAAAGTAAATGCAGTGAGTGTGGCGGTAAGTGTTGCACGGGTGAGAATGGTTATATATTTTTAACTAGCGATGAAATTATGCAATTAGCTAAGATAAAAAATACAACTTTTAATGATTTTGTTAATAAATATTGCATTAAAGTAGGCGTTAGGTTTAGCCTAATTGAAAAACCATATAACAATGGTTTTGCTTGTATATTTTTTGATGAAATTAATAAAAATTGTGGAGTATATGAAGCAAGACCTATGCAATGTAGAACATTTCCGTTTTGGGAATATTTTAAAAATAACCTAAAGGAGCTTAAAAAAGAATGTATTGGAGTAAATTAATACTAATCTTATTAGCTAGTATTACTTTTGCTGATAGTATTGATGATTTGCGTTTAAATGCAATGTTAAACGAAAATAATAATGCTAAATTATCTAGCGAATCATATTTAAAATTATATGATGAAACAAAATTAAAAGCTTATTTAGAAAATGGAATAAAACAAGGTTTTATTGCTAATTTAAATATGGATAAAGCAGTAAATACTTTAAGAGATATTGATAAAGATAATAATTTAATCAAAAAACTAGATATTGTTAAATTAGTAGAACAAAAAAATTATAAACAAGCAAAAAAAGAATATTACAAATTCATATCAAAAAACGAAGATTTTACACTAGCTAATGCTATGAGTAAGGAGCTGTTTAATCAAGGATTAAAAAAAGAAGCCTTACAAATATCTAAAGATTATTATAAAAAATATAGCAATTTATACTCATTATATTTATATATTGAAATGCTTATGGCTAACGAAAAATATAAAGATGTAGTAAAACTAACAGAAGAATTTAATAAAACCGCAGAAGAAAATAATAAAGTAGATACAGAATTAGCTCCTTTTTTATTAATGCGTTTAAATGCTTTAAAAGCTCTTAATATGTGGGAGAAAACGATTAGATTAGACCCTAAAGGCTATTCAGAACAAATATTAAAATTATTTAAAGAAAAAGATTATAAAAATATCAAAGAATATACTAAATTAGTGCCTATAAATCCTGATTATTCATTGTTTTTGTTGTATAGATTAGAAGCGCTTTATGAACTTAATAATTCTTCAGATATTAATGAGATTTTTAGCTTAGGAATGAAGCTTTATGAATTTACAAATAATAAAGATATTTTATACACAATAACTAAGAAATTATTGGAATTTAACAAGAAAAAAGAACTTTATGAAATAGCTAATTTAGATGATGAATTAGCTTATAAAGTATATTTTAATTTAAAAGAATATAAAAAACTTAGTGAATTTTTATATCAAAAAGCAATTAAAGAAAATAATAATAGTTATTTAATAGAATCATATATATACGAAATGCTAGATAATCCTAAAGAATTTGATTATTTCAAATTAGATGAATTAGTAGCTAAAGGTGGCGTTGCTCCTAATATGCTAAATATATATGCTTATACAATAATTGATGAAAAAATTGATATTGTAAAAGGTATAAAACTAATACAAAAAGCTTTAGAACAAGAACCTGATAATGCTTATTTTCTTGACACTTTAGCTTGGGGATATTATTTAATAAATGATTGCAAAAACGCACAAGAAACTATGCAAAAAGTATTACAAAACGAAGATGTTTTAAATGAAGATGAAATAAAACTGCATAATCAAAGGATAAATAAATGCAAGAATTAAGCAAAGAAATTCTAATAAAAAGCCTTGGATTTAATCTGTTTTATCCAAGAGATTTAAGCGAATTTAAAAATGAAATAATTAAATTTAGCTATGACTTAAATGATTTAAATGATGCTTTTATTACCAGTGATTTTGATGAGCTAGGTTATGCTAGGCGTTATGTTAAAAAACATTTATTTTATTATTCAAAAAACTTAAGCGAAGATGAATTAATCAAAGCTAGTATTTACGGAGCTGATGGGATTGTTTTGGATAAAATTGCTAATAATGATTTATTAAATCTTGCAAAAAATTGTGGTTTTAGCTTAGGGTTTTTAGCTAAAAATAATATAGATTTATTTAAAGCTACCATAAAACAATTTGATATTTTTATTGCTAACGATAAATTATTAAAAAATGTTCCAAATACTAAATATAAAGGAATTCTTAATGCAACACCTAAAAGCACCTTGGCGTGATAAATATTTTAAAGAAGATAGAAGTTTATGTCCTTTTTGCGAAGTTAGTGAAGTGTTAGTTTATGAAGATGAGTTATGTAGGGTTTTAATGAATAAATACCCTTATTCTCCGGGGCATATTCTAATAACTCCTAGAAAGCATGTTGAGTTTTTAAACGATTTAGATGAGATAACTTGGCTTAGAATGGCAAAAATATCTAGATTTGCTGAAAATATTATGAGAACAACCTTGCATGCACAAGGAGTAAATATCGGACTTAATTTAGGTGATGCAGCGGGTGCTGGTATTGCAAAACACTTGCATTTGCATGTCTTACCAAGATGGCATAAGGATACTAATTTTATAACCACTATTTGTGATACTAGAGTTATAGGGACTAGCCTAGATGAATTATATTTAAAGATAAAAGAGAGCTTTAAAAACTACAATGCAGCTAATTAGTGCTAAAGAATTTTTAAATACTAATAAAAATATTTTAATAGACGCAAGAAGTCCAAATGAATACAAAAAAGCACATTTAAAAAAAGCCTTAAACTTTTTTGCCTTAAATAATGAAGAGCATAAATTAGTAGGGACAAAATATGCTACTAATAAATTTAACGCAAAATTATTAGGAGCTAGTTTTATTTGCAAAAACACAAGCATTCATCTTAAAAAAATACAAAATATAGCAAACCCACATAAAGATGAAATATATATTTATTGTGCTAGGGGTGGTCAGCGAAGTGGTGCGATAGGTCATATTTTAAGTGAGATTGGATTTAAAGTTTATAAATGCGAAGGTGGTTTTAAAGAACTTAGAAACGAGATGATTTCGTATCTTAATAGCTATCAAAATCCTAATTTTGTAAGCCTAGCAGGAAATACAGCTTGTGGTAAAACAAGGCTTTTAAAATTACTTGATAATAAAATAGATTTAGAAAAATTAGCCCATCATTTCGGCTCAACTTTTGGCTCTCGTGGGTTTTTACAACCTAGCCAACAACAATTTGATATAAATCTAATAAATGAATTAAAAGCATTAAAAGATGCAAAAGTATTCATAGAAGCAGAGAGCAAAAACATAGGAACTATAACTTTATTTAATAATTTTTACGAGCAAATAAATAGCGGTATTAAGGTGTTTTGCGAAGCTAGTTTGGATATTAGAGTGCAAAATTGTGTGAATGATTATCAAAACATTAGCTCGGAGTTTTTTTATTTTTGTCTTGAGAGATTAAAGCCTTATTTAGGAAATGCCTTAGTTTATGAGCTAAGCACTGCTTATAATAATAAGGATTTAAAAAGTGTAGCAAAAATACTTTTAATCAATTATTATGATAAGGTCTATAAAAAACCTAAGGAATTTGATTTATTATTAAATCTTGATGATTTAGAAAAAGCTAAAAATGAGTTAATGAAATTGTAATTTTATAATCTAAAGGATTTTTATGGATAATGTAAGCTCAATCATATTAACTTTTGATGAATTAACCAAACTAAATCTTAGCATACCTGATTATCAACGCCCTTATGTATGGGAATTAAAGCAGGTTAAAAAATTAATTGAAAGTATAAATAAAGATGAAAAATTACTTGGTTCAATCGTGTTATATAAAAATAATGATACCTATGAAATAATAGACGGGCAACAAAGACTAACCACTATAAAACTTATTTTAAAGGCTTTAGATAAAAATAATAAGTTTTTAGAAAATGCTAAATATTATCATCAAATATCACACATAAAAATTAAGCAAAATTACGAATACATTCAAAAATACTTAAAACAAAATAATAACTTTTATGATAAATTAAAAAATACTAATTTTATTTGTATTAGCACGAATGATATAAAAAGAGCTTTTGTGTTTTTTGATAATATTAATACTAAGGGCAAAAAGCTAGAAAATTATGATTTAATCAAAGCATATTGGGTATTAAATACCAATAATGATTTAATTAATTACTATGTTAAAAAATATAATGATTTTATTGAAGATGGGAAAAAGCACGAACACCCTACATATAATGGAGTAATTTATAATAATTATTTTCAATATTTTTTAAAAAATATAGCTATGATTAGGGGGTCTATGCGTGAATATAATAAAAACTATCAAGATATTAATATCATAGATGAATATTGTAAAATCACTCCTTTTAGTGCTGGATTAAATATAAATAATATAAATGCAAGTTTTACTAATGGGGTTAGCTTTTTTGCTTGGGTAAAAAAGCACTATGAAAATACAAAATTAATAGCAAAAAGTGATTTTATAAGTAAATTCCAAAAACTATATGTAAATAATAATTTATATCACTATACTATTTTTGTTTTGATTGTATATCTTGATAAATTCCCTGATGGTGATTTTAATAAAATAGCTAGAATGATAGTTAGGATTACTTATTATAGAGCTATTAATAATGATACAAAATATTCTTATTCTTCTTTAAAAGAAGATGCAAAATACATAATCCAAATCATTTTAAGCTCAAATATAGAAGAAGAATTAGTTTATAGATTAAATGATTTAATAGCTCATTATCCTTACAAACAATGTATTAAACAACTTGAATTTTTAGAGCAAGAATTTAAAAATTATGGTATTTTAGGAGCTTCTTATGAATAGCAAAATCATTAAAATAAGCGAAATAAATCAAAGCCTTGTAATACCGATTTATCAAAGGTTATATGAATGGGATAAAGAGCAAATAAGAACACTTTTAGATGATATTTTAAATGCAAACGAAGAATATTTCATAGGCACAATTACAACTAGCTTAAGAAATAATGAATTAATAATAATTGATGGGCAACAAAGGCTTAGCACTATATTTTTCTTATGTGCTTATATGTGCTATGAAAATAACAAAATGCAAAAAGCTGAAGGGGAATTTGCAAATGCTTTTAATTTTGCGTATTTAGAAAATGAATGTAGATTTAAAATGCCTTTAAGAGAAGATATAACAGATGCTATTTGGGATTATGATTTTCATAATTTAGGAGAGAATATAGACAATGCTTTTAATACTTTTGAAGAGTATTTTAAAGACAATGATAAGTCAAAATTAAACGAAAACCTTTTTAAAAATATAAAAATTAATTTAGTAATTTTAAATGATAATTTAGGCGAATATTTTTTAACTATGAATAGCAATTTAATTCAATTAAATCCAAGTGATATTTTAAAGTCATATTTACTAAATCTCTTAAAAGATGATGATAAATATTTTTATTATTCAAATATTTTAAATGAATGTATGCAAATGGATAAAATAGCTGATTTTAATACAGAATACAAAGCTCTTAGTATAGATGATATTTTAAATACCAAAAATTCTGAAAATAATATAAAAATATACGAAAGCCTTATTGATTACCCTACTTTTGTTTTATATGTTTTTAAGATTTTATTTCCAAATAATATAGAAATTAACAAAAACAAATTCTTAGAAAATACTTGGAATAAATTAGAACATTCTAAAGAAAATGCTATAAAAATAATAAATGCTTTAAAAGAATATAGAATTATTTTTGATAGAAGAAGTGTTAGAAAAACTCACGAAGATTATAAGCTTTTAGGAGATTTAAAGGATGCTAAGCTTGAATTGTTTTTAAATTATTTAAGAGTAACTAGAAATCCTAGTGAATATTTAGAAACTTTACTAACTTGTAAAAGTGATGAAAATTTATTTAAAGAGCTAAAAAACCTAGATGATAATCTAGCAAAAAACGACAATCTTAATGATTTAAATTATAATCATCCAAATATTGTTTATTGGTTACAACGCTATGAATACTATCTAATGCAAGATGCTGATTTTAAAAACAACTATAAAAATTACATTACAAATTATCGCTTTAGAGATATTAATTCAGTTGAGCATATTTACCCACAAAGCAGAAGTAAAATTGATGACTTAGGCAATTTAGCCGTAATAAGTGATAGTGAAAATTCACAATTTAGCGATAAAGATTTTAATAAAAAGAAAAATATTTTTCAAAATTTCATAAATGAAAAAATAATAATTAGTCTAAAATTATTAGAAGTCTATTCTAAAAATAGCTGGGATTTAGAAGAAATTAATGCCTATCATAAAAAAATGCTAGATATTTTAAATAATTCCTTTTAAGCTAAATACAAAATTATTTAAAATTCCATAAAAAATATTAAGAATTTAAAATAGATTTTGTGTTTAAAAAGTCTTTAGATAAAACGACTAAAATAGCCCTAAAGGATAAATTATGGATTTTACACATTTACATTTACATACAGAATATTCGCTTTTAGATGGCGCAAATAAAATTGATGAATTAGCAAAAAGATTAAAAGAGTTAAATTTTAAATCTTGTGCAATAACTGATCACGGGGTTATGTTTGGAGCAATTCATTTTTATAAAAGTATGAAAAAGCACGGAATTAAGCCTATTATTGGATTTGAAGGCTATTTGCACGATGATGATGATTTAAGTAGCACTGCAACCAATCGCCGTTGGCATATATGTTTATTTGCTAAAAATCAAAAAGGCTATGAAAACCTTATGTATCTTACTTCAAGAGCTCATATAGATGGTTTTTATTATCGCCCTAGAATTAATAAAAAATTATTAAAAGAATATAGCGAAGGTATAATCTGTAGCTCTGCTTGTCTTGCAGGTGAGATTAATTGGCATTTAAATGATAAAGAAGTTCGTCGCAATGGAAAAACAAATGCTGATATGGGTGCTAAAGGCTATGAAGGTGCAAAAGCAGCCGCACTTTGGTATAAAGAAGTTTTTAAAGATGATTTTTATCTTGAAATTATGAGAATGGGTATAAATTCTCAATTAAATATAGATACAAATATACTTAAATTAGGAAGAGAATTAGGCATAAAAGTAATAGCTACAAACGATTCACATTATACTTATAAAGATAGAGCTCAAGCTCAAAATATCTTTATGGCAATTAGCACAGGAGATATTGTAGGGGTTGATCCTGAAAGTGATGAAGCCAAAAAAGACAATGGCTTAAGACATACAATGAGTGAAATCTATGTAAAAAGCGCTGAAGAAATGCACGAATTATTCCTTGATGTGCCTGAAGTTGTGCAAAATACTCAAGAAATAGTTGATAAATGCAATTTAGAGCTAAACTTAGGAAACCCTACTCCACCAAATTTTAAATTCGCTCTTGAATATGCTGAAAAAATTGGCTTAGAATTGCCTAGTCAAGATATGTTTAGCTTTAGCAATGATGATGTATTGTTTGAAAGGCTTTGTTGGGACGGGCTTAATAAGCGTTTAGTATATATTGATGAGAGTAAACACGAAACCTATAAAGAGCGTTTAAGAACTGAAATCAACATTATTAAAAATATGCGTTTTAGTGGTTATATGCTAATCGTTCATGATTTTATAAAAGCTGCTAAGGATATGGGTATTCCTGTTGGACCTGGTAGGGGCTCTGCCGCAGGTTCATTGGTATCGTTTTGTTTAGAAATAACTGACCTTGACCCACTTCCTTATAATCTACTTTTTGAGCGTTTTTTAAATCCTGAGCGTGTATCTATGCCTGATATTGATGTGGATTTTTGTCAAAATAGGCGTGAAGAAGTAATTGATTATGTTGTAAAAAAATATGGTCGCTATAACGTAGCTCAAGTAATTACCTTTGGCAAATTACTTGCAAAAGGTGTTATTCGTGATGTTGCAAGGGTTTGTGATTTACGCATAAAAGATGCTGATACTTTAGCAAAATTAGTCCCTGATGAGCTAAAAATCACTCTAAAAGATGCTTACGAAAAAAACCCTGATATTAAGGCTTTCATTGAAGATTTAGACAATCGTGCAGAGTATAAAAATATAGTTTGCCACCCTGATGATGTAAGGGGCAAAAGCAAAATTGGAACTAGAGTTTGGGAGTATTCATTAGCACTTGAAGGACTTAATAGAAACGCAGGAATGCACGCTGCTGGAGTGGTAATTTCAAACGAAGAATTATGGAAAAAAACCCCATTATTTAAACAACCAAAATCAGACGCATTAGTAACTCAATATATGAAAGATTATCTTGAAGATGTTGATTTGATTAAGTTTGACTTCTTAGGACTTAAAACTTTAACCGTTATTGATAATGCTATAAAACTCATTAAAAAACGCCATAATATAGATATAGACTGGAACAAAATTGATGTAAATGATAAAGGCGTTTATGATTTAATTCAAACAGGAAATACTCTTGGGATTTTCCAAATAGAAAGCTCGGGAATGCAGGATTTAAATGCTAGGCTTAAGCCAACTTGCTTTGAAGACTTAATCGCTGTTTTAGCACTTTATCGCCCAGGGCCACTTGATAGTGGAATGGTTGATGATTTTATAGATATTAAGCACGGAAGAAAACCAGCTGTATATGCTTTCCCTGAATTAAAGCCTATTTTAGAGCCAACTTATGGGGTTATTGTATATCAAGAGCAAGTTATGCAAGTAGTTCAAACCATTGGTGGATTTAGCTTAGGTGGAGCTGATTTGGTTCGTCGTGCTATGGGTAAGAAAAAGCTTGAAGAAATGGTAAAATTAAAAGGAGAATACCTAGAAGGTGCTATAAAACAAGGCTTTGATGAGAAAAAGGCTGATGATTTATGGGAGCTTATCTTAAAATTTGCTGAATACGGCTTTAACAAATCTCACTCAGCAGCCTATGCTCTAGTAGCCTTTCAGACTGCTTATCTTAAAAAATATTATGAAACAGAATTTATGGCAGCATTACTAACTAGCGAAGAAGGAAAAGTTGAAAAAATAGAAAAATATAAAGATGAGCTAGATAGATTAGGAATAGAGCTTTTACCACCTAATATAAACGATGGCACAAGGGAATTTAACGTTACTATAAAAGATGGAAAAGCTGCTATTGTCTATGGGCTTGGCTCAATTAAGAGCTTTGGAATTCCTAGTGCTGAAGGACTTGCAAAAGCTAGAGCAGATAAGCCATTTAGCGATATGAAAGACTTTATTGCAAGGGCTGATGCTGCTTATATGAATAAAAAAGGCTTAGAAGCTTTAGCTAAGACGGGTTGTTTTGAATGTATTGGGATTAATAGAAAAAGTGCTTTAAATGCAATTGATTATATTATTAATGAGTTTAAAGCAAAGAAAGAGCATGATAAAAGATTGCAAGAGAGTTTATTCTCTCAATTTGAAACAGAATATCATAGTAGTATTGATATTACAAACCAAGAAGAATTTAGCGTAGCAGAATTAGCCGAGTTTGATAAAGAATATTTAGGAATATATCTTGGCTCACACCCGCTAGATGAGTTTAAAAAAGAAATTAAATCAATTGAGCATTATAAAAGTAGTGATTTTGAGAATTTAGATGATGGGGAATATCAAGCATTTTGCTTAGGAATTATTGAAGAAGTTGATTTTAAACAAAGCAAAAGCGGTAAAAGCTATGCAAATATTAAAGCGCTTGATTATTATTCAAATTTTAATATTTTATGTTTTAATCCTGATTTAATAGATGTTTTAGCATCAAAATATAAAGCAATGAACCTAGCAGCTCAAGATGTAAAAACCAAAAAATCTCTTTACGCATTTATTTTAAATCTTAAAAGAGATAATGCAAAAAATACTTTATTTTTAAATAACTTAATAGAAGTAAATGCTAGTGAAATAGGTGTAAATACTGATGATAAAAATGCTCTTGGATATGAAGTGTTTAGCAAAAAGGGTGGTAAGAAAATTAAGGGCGATATTAAAAGATTTTCTCATCTAACTCAAAATATTGAATACTTAAAAAGTAGCGATTTTAACAAGGCTGATTATGGAGATTACAATGCTTTTTGCTTAGGAATAGTAACTGAAGCAGAATTTAAAGTAAGCAAAAAAAATAAAGCCTTTGCTAAGCTTAAAGTGGTTGATGAAGGTGGAGAATTTGATATTTTATGCTTTAATGATGAAGTGTATAAAAAGCTAGAAAATGAGTTTTTTAGTAAAGAAAAAGAAGAGAATTTATATGGATTTGAAGTTAGTTTAAGAGCTGATGAGAATGGAGTTGGGGTATTTATTGATGATTTTTTCTTAATTACTAACGAGCTTATAAAAGAGCCAAGTGAGAATAAAAACTCATTAGGTTATGTGGTATTTGAAAAAAGAATAGCAAAACCAAGAAGGCAGTATTCTAAAGAAAATAAAGAAGAATTCACGCAAAACCCAAAAGCCTTTGAAGGAGAATTTATACAAATTGATTTATTAAATATCAGTGCAGAGATTTTGCAAGAAATCACAAGATTGATTAAAGAAAATTTAAGTCAAAATGTAAGTGCAAAAGAAATAGTTTTAGAATTTTTAGATGATTCTTGCGTGAATAAATATTCAAGAAGATTTGGTTTAAATAATGAAGCTATAGAGAAAATAAAGGAATTATCAAAAATTAGCTAAAAAATTGATATTTAAATTCTAGTGGATAAAGAATTTATAAAATAAACTATAAGACTTTATCCACTAAATAATCTTTTAATTTTATAACTAACTTAGATAAAAGTAAAAGAATTTAAAACATAGATTTTTAATAAGTCCTTATTAAGTATAAAATGCTAGTTAAGTAACACAAAATAAGTTTTATAAATTTTACAAAAGCTTTAGAATTAGGTGTTTGCTAGTATTTTTTGAAGTTAGATAAGGCTTAAAGCTTTCAAAACTAAAGCAGATTTTATTTTATTTTGCAGGGTTTAAGCTAAACAATGCCGCTAAAAAAGTGGGTTGCGAATATCATTTTATGTTTGTTAATAAAAACGGAGAAGAGCTTAGGCAAGTATCATCTATGCTAAATAATACAAAATACCGCCCATCAGTCGGTGAGGTTTTTAGCCTAAATGATATAAATAAAGCCCTAAAAAGCGTGAAAAATAGCAACAAAACTGGCAAGGTTTTAGTTAAACTTTAAGGAGATTTTATGGCTAGTAGTAAAGAGTATTTGGAGTATGTTTTGGAGCTTTTTAATGAGCCGAATATAACTTATAAGTATATGTTTGGAGAATATACTTTATATTTTAAAGATAAAATCATAGGTGGGATTTTTGATAATCAATTACTTTTAAAACCCACAAAATCAGTGCTAAACTACATAAAAGAGCCAACGCTAGTTTTGCCCTACGATGGGGCAAAAACTAAAATGGTTTTGTTTGATAAAGAAGATAGCGAGCTTTTAAACGCAATAGTTTTAGCAATGTATGAAGAACTTCCAAATCCTAAGAAAAAGCCTAAAAAAGCTTGATACGGAAATAAATTCTACACTCCAAACAAACGAAATTTTATGGAATTTATTTCGTGTATTTTCAAAGAATTTAAAATAGGAATTTCGTTTGTTTTAGCCTAACTATAAACATACGAAATTCCGATTTAATTTCAAGTAAAAAATTATTACAAAAACCTTTAAATAAATTGATTTTGATTTAAAACACCTTGATTAATATTAGTTTATTGTATAACTAGTATTAATCATTAATTTGTTCAAAAATCCATTCTCTTATAGGTTCTATTGAGTATGCAATTCTCCAAGTATTTCTATGTCCGCTAGCTCCTTGCTTGCTATCTCCTTCTAAAAATACGCTATCTTTTTTAAATACTACATAATTAATAGGATTATTATTAGAAATTATCTTATCAAATGCAAAACGATACTCGCTATCACCCCATCTTCCGTCCCAAATATCACGGCTAATCTTAGCCCCTTCCTTTTCTAATTGTTTTGTTATTAAATTTTGCCCAGGAAATGCTCCTAAATCATCTGCTGATACTAATATAAAAAGCTTTTTATTTGCTAATGGTTTTACTAGTTTATAATCCCATTGACCTGCCACCAAAAACGATGCGGCAAATAAATTTGGATATTTGATATTCATAGCAATACTCATCATACAACCACCAGATTGACCTGTGGCATAAATCCTTTTTGTATCAATATTGTATTTATTTACTAGTTCGTTGATTAAATTAATTGTTGTTTCTAGCATGCTTGAGGCATTAGAATTATCATCTACTATTATTTCATCATATTGTGGTGCCAACACAAAGCAAGGTCGTTTTTCTTGCTCTTTAGGACTAGCCCAAACAATAGCACCTAAACCTTGATATAAAGTAGCTTTATGATACTCACTAGTTGTCCCAGCATCGTGCATAAATAACACTAAAGGAAGTTTTTTGTCTTTAGCGTTTTTAGGAATATACAAATTATAACGCAAGGTTTTATTTGTAATTCTATCTTGAAAAACAAGTTGCAAAAATTCATCAGCAACAAGGTTTTTTACACTATCTGTGCTATAACTTATACCTTGATATGTTATTTTGGCTTTTGGTTCTTCAAAAACTAAATTACTTGCTGGCTTATCTCCTGCAACCCAAGGCTTTTTAGATGTTTTACTTGCTTTTATTGTAGAATTTGACATAGGTATCATTTTTGATAAAGATAGATTTTTATCTTCTAAAGATAATAAAAGTATGATAAATTTTCCTTTTTCTTGCTTTTTTAATCCTATTTCATCGCTTATAAAAACATCGCTAATAGTTCTATTTTCAACGCTAAAATCATCTTTTTTAATATCTTTTAAGGTTAATATTTTTTCACACTCAAGTGCAATAGCGACAAGCTTAATACCATCTCCAAATATCTTAGTAATAGCAAAAGCTCTTATGTTTTTGCTTGTTTGATTTGCAAAAACAGGGCATGAAACAGCTAAAACTAAACCTAAACTAGAAACTAAAAATTTTCTTCTTTTCATATATTTTTCCTTGTTTTAAATAAAATATAATTTTATAATATTAATTTTAATTATTAAAATTAATATTATTTTTTTGAAAATTTTTTATTATCTAGCGTTGTTTTAAACTAAAATTTTATAGTTAAAAATACAAAAAATAAATTCTTTTAAATATACAAATTTACTTAAAAAAGAATTTGAAATCGGAATTTCGTTTGTTTAGCTTAATTAAAAAATAAAATTAGCTTTATAAAAAGTGTGTTAAAAACACAAAAACATTTTTATTTGTAACGAGCGTAAATAAATCAATTTTATTTTATGAAAAGCTTGGGTTTTGCATAGAGCAAAAATAAGAGATTAAAAACCTTTTTTCAAACGAAAATGCCTAGATAATGCTACAAGATATAAATAGGATTAAAAAAGAGTTTTCGTTTCTAGCAAATCTAAAGGCAGCTATGAAATGAAAGAATTTGTAATGCGAGATTTTAATGATTATGTATATATAATTGCATAAAAAAATAATTAAATTTAAAGGAAAATTATGAAAGCAGCAGTTTTAAATAATTTTAAAAGTGATTTAGAAATAAAAGAAATTTATATTCCAAAAATAACAGATGATGAAGTTTTAATTAAAGTAACTTATGCAGCCGTAAATCCACTAGATAATCTTATAAAAGATGGTGCACTAAATATAATAACTCCTTATAAATTACCACTAATTTTAGGCAATGAATTAGTAGGAGTTATAACTAGCATAGGTAAAAATGTAAAAGAATTTAAAGTTGGAGATAGAGTTTATGCAATGTGTGAAAAAGCATTTGCTGAATATGTAACGATAAATCATAAGTATATAGCAAAAGTGCCTGAATATTTAAAAGATGATGAAGCAGCTTGCGTGCCACTAGCCTCTTTAACATTTTTACAAGCTATTAAATTAATGAATGCTAAAAATGAAAACTCAATATTTATTTCTGGAGCTAGTGGGAGTTTTTAAAATCTTGCTTTGCCACTTGCAAAAGAGTTTAAAATATATGCTAGCGGAAATGCTAATTTTAAGCAAAAAGCCTTAGAATTAGGCGTTTGCGAGTATTTTTCAAAAAGCGATGATTATACAAAAATTAAAGTAGATTTTGTAATAGATTGCATTGGTGGAAATGAAACTTTTAAGCAGTTTAAAATCCTAAATAAAGGTGGAAAGCTAGTATCTTTAAAGGGTATGCCTGATATGAAATTTACTAAAAGCTTGAAGCTTTCAAAACTAAAGCAGATTTTATTTTATTTTGCAGGATTTAAGCTAAACAATGCCGCTAAAAAAGTAGGCTGTGAGTATCATTTTATGTTTGTTAATAAAAACGGCGAAGAGCTTAATCAAATATCTTATATGCTAGATAATATAAAATACCGCCCATCAGTCGGTGAGATTTTTAGCCTAAATGATATAAACCAAGCTTTAAAAAGTGTAAAAAATAACAATAAAATCGGTAAGGTTTTGATTAATTTAAATAATTAGAACGCTTATAAAATATCTTTCTAATTTAAATTCTAAGAATTTAAATTAGACTAATTATATTTATATTTTAGTTAAAAAACTCAGGGTGTTTGTCTTTTAATAAAGCCATAGTTTCTAAAATAAGCTCAAAATCATCTTCACTCTTCGCTTCATCAATTAGCTCAAGATAAGTAAATGCAGCCTTTTCTAGGCAGTTTTTCTTAACTCCTGCATAATACAAAGCAGCTTTATGCATTAGAGCAATCTCATACATTAAATCTTCAATTTCTTCATTTTTCATTAAATTTCTCCAAATAAGTTTTAGTTTGTTCGTAAATCTTAGAATATACACTACTATCTTTATAACTTGTAAATATCCCGCCACTAGCATTTGCGTGACCGCCACCATTAAAAGCCGTTTTTGCAAATAAGCTAACATCAATTTTATTATTAGCCCTAAGAGAGATTTTCTTGCCAGGATTAATTTCTAAAAAGAAATCATATTCAGGATTTTTGACTAAAAAATCATTCCCTATAACGCTAACATTTCCTATATCATAGACTAATAAGCCTTTTTTATCTTTATAATAAATCGTATAATCTTGCTTATTTTCGCTTAAAATCCTTACTAAATAATCGCTTATTAAATTACACAAAGTATCGTTTTTGTCATTTTTAAAAAACTCTTTTTTAATACTATGAGTTGCATCTTCTAAAGCAATATTTGGATTTTCAAGATGAAAATATTCTCTAGCTTTGTTTAATAAAAAGAACATATAAGCGTGATTTTGCTTAGCAAACATAGTTCTATTTATCTCCTTACTGCTAGCAATTATTTGCATTAAGATTTTGCCTAATTCAAAATATTTGCTATCACTTAGCCAAATATCAATGCTATTTATAATATCTACCATTAGGCTTAGCTCTTTATTTTCTCCAAAAATTTTACTAAAAAAATCATAAGTAATCTTAGTAGCACACCTTGAACTATCTAAAAAATACCAAGGATATTTTTCCATACAAGCTTTACCTGTTTGATGATGGTCAAGCAATAATAATTTTGCGTGATTTAGCCTTGCAACCCTAGAAGTAAATTCTTCGCAAACACTTTCAATAGGATTTACATCAGTTATTAAAATAAGAGCAAATTCATCAGGATTTGCTTCTACTTTTATCATAATTTCTTCAAATTTTTCTTCAATTTCTTTGCCATAATTAGAATTATAAAACTCACAATCCTTAAAATAATTAGCTACCACATATTGGCAACCATATCCATCTAAATCAGTGTGGCTTAGGTGATATATTTTCATTATTTTCCTTTCTAAATTGCTGCATCAACATTGCCTATATTATCAAAATCAGCGTTATTTGCAATCTCGCTATAAGCAAGAACAACAACTTGTTTTAATCCAAATCTTTCACAAATTTCTTTTATCTTTCTTCTAAGACTAGGTTCTACTAATAATATAAAAGTATTTGAGTGCATATTATAATGCTCTTTTACTTTATCACTAATTGCTGTATATAAAGCGTGGGTTTGCTCTGTATTTATTGCTAGGGTTGTTGTGCCGTTTTTATTAGTTACTAGCATTTCCAATAAACGCCTATTCACTTGCATTGATAGTGCATAAAATTGTAGTTTGTTATTATCATCTAAATACATATTAGTAATTACTCTATTAAGACTAGCTCTTACATGATCTGTTATTGTATCAATATCTTGAGTATAAGGCACTAAATCAGATATTGTTTCTAATATACTTATCATATCTTTTATTGGAATTTGCTCTTTTAATAATTCTTTTAATACCTTTTGTATAAGACCTATTGAAGTGATTTTCAATACTTCTTCAACCAATACACTTTGAGTAAGCTTTAATCTATCTAATAAAGAATTTACTTCTTGCCTAGTTAAAAGTTCGGCTGCGTGTTCTTTAACCAATTCACTTAAATGCGTGCTAATTACTGCACCAGGATGGACCACTACATAACCACTCATCGTAGCTTTATTTTTTTCACTTGGGTCAATCCAAATAGCTTTTGAACCAAAAGCAGGTTCTATTACTTCTATTCCTTCTATTTCATCGGTTTCATCAAAACCATTATCAATTGCTAAAAATTTATCAGGATATATAATATTTTTTGCAATTGAAATTCCTTTAATTCTAAAATCATATTCATTAGGGTCTAACTGAATATTATCAATTATTCTAATATCTTGCATTAAAAAACCTAGATTTTTAGCTATTGTTTGACGCATTGTTGGAATTCTATCTATTAAATCACTTTCAGCAACTTTTACTAAAGAATACCCGATTTGTAATTCAAGCATTTCAAGATTTAAGCTTTCTTCGTTTTTCTTTTTACGCTCTGCTGCAATTTCAGCTTCACTTTTTCTAGGTGGTGTTGTGCTTTGAGCTGGTGCTGCTCCACTTGTATTTGGCTGTTGAGCTGCTCCTTTTTGCTTTGGTTTAGGACTTAATAAATCTTCATCTTTAGTCTTCATAAGTAAAAAGCCAAGCCCACCAAATACAAAAGCCATAAAACCTAGTGAAATAGTAGGAAGACCAGGAACTAAAGCAAATACGAACAAAATAAACCCAACTATAAATAAGGTTTTATAATCTCCAAATAATTGCTCTAAAGATTTTTCAGCAAATGGTTTTTCTTCTTTGCTTGCACGAGTAATAATTATAGCTGTTGCTGTTGAAGTAATTAATCCTGGGATTTGAGATACAAGTCCATCTCCTATAGTTAAAATAGTATAACTAGAAGCAGCAGCATTTAATTCTAAATCGTGCTGAAACATACCTATTAAAAGTCCGCCAACTATATTAATAATAGTGATGATTATACCTGCAACTGCATCACCTTTAATAAATTTAGAAGAACCATCCATAGCTCCATAAAAGTTCGCTTCGCCTATTATTTCTTGACGCCTTTCTCTAGCTTGCTCTTCAGTAATAAGCCCTGCATTTAAATCAGCATCAATTGCCATTTGTTTTCCTGGCATTGCATCTAGCGTAAATCTAGCTTGAACTTCACTAACACGAGTTGAACCCTTTGTAACAACCATAAAATTAATTAATACTAAGATACAAAATACAACAACCCCTATTACATAATTTCCGCCTACAACAAATTCTCCAAAACTAGCAATTATATCACTAACCGCAGCAGGACCTTCGTGCCCTTTGCTTAAAATCATTCTAGTGGTTGCGATATTAAGGCTTAGTCTAAAAAGAGTAATTATTAAAATTAATGTTGGAAAAGTAGTCAAATCAGTCGGTTTTGGAATATACATAGCTATTAAAATCATCAAAACCGATATAGCAATACTAAGTGCTAAGCAAAAATCAAGTATTCCAGATGGTAAAGGAACGATAATAATTGCTAAAATAGCAACTATTAAACCTACCATAGAAAGACTTTTAAATTTTACAAGTGGCTCTAAATAAGGAGCTACTAGGCTTAGCATAGTATTTTTTTGTTTTGCCATTATTTTAAAATCTGCTCTAAGGTAATATCAGTTAAAAAAGAATTTATTTTATCTTGTAAGTTGGTAATTATAGGATATATTTTACAAGTATCGTGCCTATTACTAGGACACTTATCATCTCCTGTGCATTCAAAAACTAAAGGCTCTTTTTTTTCAGCAGATATTATGACATCTTTTATATTTATTAAATTTGGTTCTTTTGCCAGAATAAAACCACCATTAATACCTTTATAAGATTTTAAAATATGCGCTCTTGCTAAATTTTGTAATATTTTTGCTAAAAAGCTTCTTGGTATATTTAATTCACTTGCTAAAGTATCTACATCTATTGGACTTTTATGTTTTGCAATGTAAATTAAACTAATTAAAGCATATTCACTAGCTCTTGTAAATAACATTGTTTTCCTTAAAATATTTTTATTTAAATCTTAACTTTTTTTATTTAATACATAGACTAAGCAATAATCATTCTTGATTAGGAGTTTAAAAAATATTTATTTTATACTAAAATTAAAAAGGAATTTAAACTCAAAAAATGAGTTTAAATTCTTAAAAATTATAAAGAATACACGCTTAATGATATTTCTTCTAAAGCCTTTAAATAAGCTTTTGCAATATCAAGATTTGTAAAGCTTGCAACCTTACTCTCACTTGCTGCGCGTCTTATTTTAAATCCATCACTAAGGCTATTTTTTGCATCTCTTGGAGTATTAATTACTAATGTAATTTCTCCATTAACAATTTTTGAAATTATGTCATCTTCATCGCCTAATTTATTAACACTAATTGCATTAATTCCGTGATTATTAAAATAAATTGCTGTATTTTTAGTAGCTAAGATTTTATAACCTAAGTTCATAAATCCACGAGCAAGCTCAAGTGAATCAGCCTTATTTTTATCATCAATACTAAATAATACTCCGCCAAATTCTTCTATCCTAACGCCACTTGCAACAAGACCTTTATAAAGTGCTTTATTAGCACTTGTGCTAGTTCCCATAACTTCTCCAGTGCTTTTCATCTCAGGCCCTAAAACTGTATCCACTAAAGATAATTTTGAGAAGCTAAATACAGGAACTTTTACATAATACATTCCTTGTATTTCTTCAAATTCTTTAGTAATTCCTTGCTCTTTTAGGCTTATTCCTAAAGCAGCTTTTAAAGCTATATTTGCTAGGTTTTTATTAATTACTTTACTTAAAAACGGCAATGTTCTTGAAGCTCTTGGATTTACTTCTAATACATAAAGCTTGTTTTCAAAATATACAAATTGTATATTTAAAAGCCCTTTAATCTTTAAAGCAAGTGCAAGTTTTTTAGTGTAATTAATAATTTCTTCTTTTACCTCATCACTTATACTAACGCTTGGAGTTATTGCTGTGCTATCTCCACTATGTACACCTGCTCTTTCAATATGCTCTAAAATACTTGGTATATAAACATTTTCTCCATCACAAATAGCATCTACTTCAAGCTCTTTTCCACATAAATATTTATCAATTAATATAGGTTTATCAAGGCTTACTTCTGTTGCTTCTTGCATATATTTTTTAAGTTCTTCATCGTTAAATACAACTTGCATAGCTCTACCACCTAAAACAAACGATGGACGAACTAATACAGGATAGCCTATTAAATTAGCATTTTTGATAGCTTCATCAACACTAATTGCAGTAATTCCTTTAGGTTGATTTAAGCCTAAATCACTCATTAATTTTTCAAATAATTTTCTATCTTCAGCAGTATTTATACTATCTAAACTTGTGCCTAAAATCTTAACTCCATTTGCTTCTAAAAACTCAGCTAAATTAATAGCAGTTTGACCACCAAAACTAACAATTACTCCTAAAGGTTTTTCAATATTAATAATTTCTAAAACTTCTTCATTGCTTAAAGGCTCAAAATAAAGCTTATTAGCCACGCTATAATCAGTTGATAATGTTTCAGGATTGTTATTAATTATTATTGCTTCATAGCCCATTTCTTTAATAGCCCAAATAGCATGCACGCTAGAATAATCAAACTCAATTCCTTGACCAATTCTAATAGGACCACTTCCTAAAACTATTATTTTTTGCTTATTGCTAATTTCATTTGTGTCTTTAAATTCTTTATTATAAGTTGAATAAAAACTTGGAATTAGATTTTTATAATCCATCGGCTGAACGCATTTATAAATAGGTCTTATATTATTTTTAGCTCTTAGTTCATACACTTCTTTTTGCTTGCATTCCCAACGATGTGCGATAATTTTATCAGCTAGTCCTATTTGCTTAGCTTTTGTAAGTGCTTGAATATCAAATTTTTTCTCTTTTAATTCGTGTTCTGTATCAATGATTTGCTTAAATGTGTCTATAAATAATCTTTGCATTTTAGTAAGATTCATAATCTCATCAACACTAATTCCACGCCTTAAAGCTTCTCCTATGAAAAATATTCTTTCATCTCCAGCTTTAATTAAACGCTTTTTGATTTTTTCATCTGTGTATGTTTCGCCGTTTTTAAGACCTAGATGACAAATTCCATATTCAAGTGATTTAATAGCTTTTAAAATACTTTCAGCTAGGCTAGTTCCTAAGCCCATTACTTCACCCGTTGCTTTCATTTGAGTGCCTAAATAACGATTAGCATCTTTAAACTTATCAAATGCAAATCTAGGAGCTTTAGTAACTATATAATCAAGATTTGGTTTATACTCAAGATAGCTTAAGCCACTTGCTTCGTTTTTAATCTCATCTAAAGTTTTGCCTATTGCGATTTTTGCTGCGATTTTTGCTATAGGAAATGAAGTTGCTTTACTAGCTAAAGCACTTGAGCGTGAAACTCTAGGATTTACTTCAATAATAAAATATTCTTTTGTAATTGGGTTTAAAGCTATTTGAACATTACAACCACCTTCAATTTTTAATGCTCTTATTAATTTAATAGCAACATCTATCATTTGTTGTTTGATTTTTGGCTCAAGTGTTTGAGTTGGTGCAACAACCAATGAATCACCCGTATGAATTCCAACAGGGTCAATATTTTCCATATCGCAAATTAATATAGCATTATCAGCTCTATCTCTTATAACTTCATATTCAAGTTCTATAAATCCTGCTATTGATTTTTCAATTAAACATTGTCTAGTAGGAGAATAAATTAAGCCTTCGCTAGCTATTTTTTTAAGTTCAGCTTCATTTTCACAAATTCCGCCGCCAGTTCCACCCATAGTAAATGCTGGACGAACAACAACAGGATAACCACATTCATTAGCAAAAGAAATTGCACTCTTTGTATTATTTACAATAACACTTGGTGGAACAGGTTCATTTAATTCATTCATTAATGCTCTAAATAATTCTCTATCTTCAGCCTTGTTAATAGTATCTAAGCTAGAACCTAATACTTTTATATTATATTCTTTTAAAATCCCTGCTTTATCTAATTCTATTGCCATATTTAAAGCAACTTGTCCGCCTAAAGTAGCCAAGATTGCATCAGGGCGAGTTTTTTTAATAACCTTTGTTACAAATTCTAAAGTAATTGGCTCTATATAAATCTCATCAGCAATATTTTTATCAGTCATAATGGTAGCTGGGTTTGAATTGATTAATATTACATATTTACCTTCTTCTTTAAGTGATAAACAAGCTTGAGTTCCTGCATAATCAAACTCTGCTGCTTGACCAATTATAATAGGACCACTTCCTATAACTAAAATTTTATTTACATCTTGCATTTTATTCTCCTTTAAAAATAATTTTTCCATCACAAATTGTAAGCTCTACTTTTGAGCTTAATACACTTCCTAAATAAGGCGTATTCTTGCCTAAACTAACGATTTCATCTTCTTTTAATTCCCAAGTTTTATCTAAATCAATTACTACAATATCAGCTATCGAACCAACTTTAAGCTCCCCTGCATTTTCTAAATTAAATATTTTTTTAGGATTAGTGCTAAAAGCGTTTAGAATTGTCTCAAGTTTTACTAAATTAGTTTTTACTAATTTTGTATAAAGCAATGAAAACGCAAACTCACTTCCTATAATTCCAAAATAAGCCTTATTAAATCCACCTTGCTTTTCATCTTTTGAATGTGGTGCATGGTCTGTTGCTATTACTTCAATTATGCCTTCATTTAAAGCATTTATTAAATAATCTCTATCAGCTTTGCTTCTTAAAGGCGGATTCATCTTCCACATTCCATTATCTTCTTTAATATCTTCATCACAAGAAATTAAATGATGTGGAGTTACTTCGCAACTTATATTTACTCCAAGTTTTTTGCCAAACTCAACCATCGCAACACTTTCTTTAGCACTTATATGGCATACATGATAATTTGAATTGCATTCTTTACAAAGCAGCATATCTCTTGCAACTTGCACGCTCTCGCTTGAACTTGAAATTCCTTTAATTCCTAATTTTTTAGACTGAACTCCATCGTGCATATGACCGCCTTCAACTAGGTCTAAATCTTCGCAATGTGCAATTACATATTTATTTAATTTCGCACATTCTTTCATTGCATCTTTCATAATTTTTGCATTTGCAACACCTCTTCCATCATCGCTAAACGCAAAAACAAAAGGAGCTAATTGGCTAAAATTAACTAAGCTTTGACCTTTTTCTTCCATAGTAATAGCTCCATAAGGAAGAACTTTCATACAAGAATCTTTTTGAATTAAATCTAATTCAAGTTTTAAATTCTCTAAAGTATCAGGCACAGGTTTTAGATTTGGCATAGCACAAGCTGTAGTAATTCCACCTTTTGCATTCGCCATTGAGCCTGTTTTTATACTTTCTTTATGTGAATATCCTGGCTCTCTTAAATGCTGATGAATATCAACAAAACCCGCACTAACAAGCTTACCTTTAACATCAATTATTTCTCCACTATAATCAATATTAGGAGCTATTTTTACTATTTTTTTACCTTCAATTAAAATATCGGTTTTAACAAATTTATTATCTATAAATGCATTACAATTTTTAAGAAGCATTTTAAATCCTTTCATATACATAATCAAGTATTGCCATTCTAGCAAATACACCATTACTCATTTGGGTAAAAATCTTTGATTTTTCACATTCAACCAAACAACTATCAATCTCTACTCCACGATTAATTGGGGCTGGGTGCATTATGATTGCATCATTTTTTAATCTTTTATAATTATTAGTTGTAAGTGCGAAAGATTTTCTATATTTTTCTAAATCTAATTCGTTTTTATCGTGTCTTTCGTGTTGAATGCGTAAAAGCATACAAACATCAACCTCATCTATAATTTCATCTAATTTATAGTATTCATTATAAGAATTATCTTGATAAATAGGAGGTGCAGCTAAAAATACTTTAGCTCCAAGTCTTTCAAGCGCATCTTTATTTGATTTTGCTACACGAGAATTTTTTATATCTCCAACTATTGCTATTTTTAAACCATTAAAAGTATTAAAATGCTCATAAATCGTTACTAAATCAAGCAAACATTGAGATGGGTGTGCTCCACTTCCATCACCTGCATTAACCACTTTAGCATTAAGTCCTACTAAATCATCAAAATAATTATTTTGTTTATGTCTAATTACTAAAACGCTAGTTCCAAGACTTTCAAAAGTCTTGCAAGTATCATATAAACTCTCGCCTTTATTTACACTTGAACTACTAGCAGAAAAATTAAGCACTCTAAAGCCAAGCTTAAGCTCAGCAACTTCAAAACTTGTCCTTGTTCTTGTAGAATCTTCAAAAAATAAATTAGCTATGATTTGATTTTCATAATTTTTAAAAAAGCCATCGTGTTGTTTATAATACAAAGCTTTTTTTATAAGCGTATAAAAATCATCATTGCTAAGATTTTTAGTTGTTAAATAATCACGCATTGTCCTTCTCCCACGAGAGTAAGGCCTAACCGCCATTAGAAAACAATTTTAAATAAAGGGGATTGTATAAGTGAAGTTCAAAAAAATCTGTCAATAATAATATTTTAAACTTAAAATAAAATTAATTTTTATAAATTTTAGTAAAATATATTTTAGGAATTTAAATTCCTAAAATATTTAATTCTCTCTAAAGAATTTTTGTGCCATTTGATTGGCTTTTGCTTTATCACGACCTTTTTTAAAGCTTTTATAAATTCCACTTACATAGTTTTCAAAAGTTTCTTGAGAATCAAGAGCCTTTTCATCTTTTTCTATCTTGGTATAAATTCCATTCTCATCAAGCGTGTAAGCTAATTGATTATCACTTAATTGAAGTCTTAAAATCTCTGCTAATTTAGCGTGCAAACTCTCATTTAATATAGGTGTCATTAGTTCAAGCCTACGCTCAAGATTTCTTGGCATCATATCAGCACTGCTTATATAATATTGTGGAGTTGCGTGTTTAAAATAAAAAATCCTAGCGTGTTCAAGATATTTTCCAACTATACTTCTTACTCTTATATTTTCGCTAAAGCCTTTAAGATTTGGTTTAAGACAACAAATCCCACGAACTATTAAATCAATGCTTACACCTTTATTTGACGCTTCATAAAGTGCTTTTATAATGTCTTCATCAACAAGCGAGTTCATCTTCATTATAATTTCACCCTTTTTACCTGCTAGGCTTTCAGTTTTTATCATTTTTAAAATCTGCTCTTTTATCTGAAACGGGCTCATTGATAGAGTTTTTAAGCGTTTATTTTTGCAATAGCCTGTAAGTATGTTAAAAAACGCTGTAATATCAGTATTTGCTATATCAAAATTAGATGTAAAAAAGCTAATATCAGTATATACTTTAGCAGTAGCGGCGTTATAATTACCCGTGCCTAAATGTGCGTAGAATTTAAGCGTGCCATCGTCTAATTGGCGAATTACTTGAGTAATTTTTGCATGCACTTTAAACCCTGCTATTCCATATACTACATGAGCTCCTGCGTTTTCTAATTCTTTTGCCCAATAAAGGTTATTTTCTTCATCAAAACGAGCCTTTAATTCAACCATAACCGTAACTTGCTTTCCATCATTAGCTGCGTCCATTAAAGCCTTAATAATTTGCGAGTTTTTTTCTAAGCGATATAGGGTCATTCTAATTGATATTACTTTTGAATCCTTGCTAGCTTCTTTGATAAAACTTGCAACTGGGTCAAAACTCTCATAAGGCTGGTAGCATAAAATATCTTGCTTATCAATTACTTCAAATACACTTACATTCTCATCAAATGGTGGCAAAATCTTAGGCACATAAGAAGCATTACATAAATGACTTAATTGCTTATTATTTACAATTTGTAGCATTGATGATAGGGCTAATGGGGTTTTGTATTCGTAAATATCTTTATTAAATACTTTTAAATGTATGCTTAAAAAGTTTTTAATCTCTTCGCTAGCACCGCTTTCAATTTGAATTCTAACATAAGCACCTTTTCTTCTAAGTTTTAAGCCTTGCTCAAGTAGCATCATAAAATCATCTGCTTCTTCTTCCTCAATTATAATATCAGCATTCCTAGTTACTCTAAAAGCTGCACTTTCTACCATAGTAAAACCTGGAAAAATATCTTCTAAATGCTCTTTTACCACGCTTTCAATAGGAACGAAAAGCCCCCTATCAGCTTCAAAAAATCTAGGCAATACTCTAGGAATTCTAACCATAGCGAATTTATCGTGCTTTTCATCTTCGCTTTTTAACTTAACAGCTAGTGAGAAAGATAGATTATTAAGTGGTGGAAATGGGTGCGTTGAATCTACTGCAATAGGAACAATTACTGGCATTATGGTGCTAAAGAAATATTCTTTAGCTTTGCCTTTTTGATTTCTTGTTAAATCATTATAAGTTTTAAGCTCCACACCCACTTTTGCTAATTCGCTCATTATAGAAAAATAATTTTGTTCTAAAGTGTCTTTTTCTGCGTGTAAATATTCACGAATAGCGTTTAATTGCTCTAATGGTGGTAGTTCATTTTGTGGCACTACTCCTGCTGCAAAAAGTTGCTTAAGTCCAGCAACTCTAATCATATAAAACTCATCTAAATTCGTGCAATATATACTAATAAATCTTAATTTTTCTAATAAAGGTATTTTTTTATTGCACTGATCAAGCACCCTTGAATTAAACTTAAGCCACGATAATTCTCTATTAAAAACCAATTCCTTCTTCATTAATTATCCTTAATTTATAAAACCACTTGCTACTACTAAATCACCTTGATAAAATACTGCTAATTGTCCTTTTGCTAAAGCATATACGCTTTCTTCTAATAAAACCTTTTTTTCATTTTTTAGCAATTTACAAGTCACTTCTTTAGTGTTATATCTGATTTTTACCTTGCAATCAATCTCATCAAAATCACAAAAAGCATTTACATTTTTTAATTGAAATTCTTTTACAAATAATTCTTCTTTTGAACCTACTATTATTACATTTTCTTTCGCATCAATTTCTAATACATAATGTGGAGTTAATGCACCTTTTACACTAAAACCACGCCTTTTACCGATAGTATAGTGCATATAACCTTCGTGCTCTCCTACAACTTCGCCCTTAGTATTTTTTACTAAGCCTTTTTGATTAACTTTTACATAATCTTTTAAAATATCGGTGTAATTTGTGGTTACAAAACATATTTCAGAGCTTTCTTTTTGTTCGCTGATTGATTTTAACATAGGGATTTTTAGTGCTTGTTCTTTTATGTCTTTTTTAAATTTATCCCCTAGTGGAAAAAGCACATCATTTAAGCTTTCTTTATTTACATTTGCTAGAAAATATGTTTGGTCTTTGCTTAAATCTACGGCTTTTTTAAGCATATTGTTTTCTATTTGAGCATAATGTCCTGTCGCTAATTTTGCATTTTTGCTTTTAGCATAGTCTAATAATGCTCCTAGTTTTATTTTTTGATTGCATAAAGCACAAGGATTTGGAGTAAGTCCATCTTCATAAGTCTTAATAAATGGATTAAAAACTGCTTTGCTAAATTCATCAGTAAAATCAATAATATCATAAGAAATTCCTAAAAAATCAGCCACTCTTTGTCCATTTTCTATATTTTTTTCGTGATAGTTTAAACGATTGTGTAATTTCATATAAACACCACTTACATTAAAACCTTTTTCTTTAAGCATAAGAGCTGTATAAGAGCTATCAACCCCACCACTCATTGCTAAAACTACATTCATATAATTTCCTTTCCATCTAAATACATATTTTTTATTTTATTCGTTCTTAAAATTATTTGAGCTAATACATTATCCTTATCATAACCAAAATCATCTAGCAAGATAAAATCCGCCTTAGCACCATTACTTAAAGGCTTTAAGCCATTTAAAAATAAATGAGAATTATCAAAACAAGCCGCCTTATAAATTATGTAAGCTAATTCGTTTAATTCAAATTCATTATGAGTAAATATAAAAGCTCTTAGCTCATCAAACATATTTAAACTATTATTTGAGCTAAGCCCATCTGTGCCTATGCTAAGATTTAAATCATTTGCTAAAAGATTTTTAAGCTTAATTGCACGAGAGCCTAAAAATCTATTTGATTTAGGACAAGTCGTAATTATATGATGAGATTTAAAAATACTAAAATCATCAACATAATTACAATGAGTAAAAATAGCTCTTAAATCATCAAATCCACTTAAAAAGTCCTTAGTAATTAAACTAGGATTAAATCTAGCTAAATAATTGCTTAAAGCGTTACTTTTGCCTTGCAAATACTCATTTTCATAAGCACTTTCTAAAAAATGTGTGCTGATTAATAAATCATTTTTCTTAGCAAAATTAAGTGCGTATTCATAAGTCTTATCACAAATTGAATAAGGACTATGCAATGATATATGATTATTAAGGTTTGAAAATCTTGAAAATCTCTCTTCAAAACTCTTAATATTGTTTTTTAAGGTTTCATCATTAGCACCTAAAATCTCATGAAAAATAATGCTTTTTATCTTGCTATTTGATAGGATTTCTAGGTTTGCTCCAAAACTTGAAATTTCGCCTAGATACCCTACCCCACTTTGCATTAGAATTTCAATTTGTCTATTAATCTCTTTACTTAATAAATCTTTATTTATTACTTCACGATTTTTGATAATGCTCTCAAGCCATTTTGCAAAATCTCCATAATAAAGCTTAGATAGACAAAACTCTAAATGTGAATGCAAATTGCACAATACTGGGCTTAAAATATATTCGCTTTTATCAATTATTTGAGCGTTTTTGTATTCACTTAAAGCCTTGTTAAAATCACATATTTTAATAATCTCTTCATCAAATACTAAAGCTTTATTAGTTTGTAAAAATTCATCTTGGCTAAAGTCTAAAATAGCCTTAGTTTTCATAATTTTAATCATTTTTTTCCTTTATGAAATATTACGAAACTTTTTTTAATAAATGTTGTTAAAAATAGCAAATCGGATAATAAAAATCCTTTTTAGATAAAAATTTAATCCATAATTTAAATTCTTTTGATTAAAAATATGTATTAAAGCTTGATAAAATCACCAATTTTAAAGTATTGCTCATAATATTCAGATAATTTTAAAACCCCTTCATTACCCATTACTAAGGCACTATCATTATGAATTTTAAGGGCAGAACCATATGGCAGAGCAAAAACAGAAGAATTTTGATTTAGCTTAAAATATTCATAAAGCTTCATTGAATATTCCCTATCTTGAGGGATATATTCAGTGATTATTTGGTATTTTAAAATACCTAAAGCTTGCAAATTACTAGGATATAATATAGGTAAATCATTACAAGTTTTAATATCTTCTGATAATACACTAGCCCCAGCACCCCAGCCAGCATAGGTTATAGAATTTTCTATTTTATCTTTTAAAATATCTAATAAATTTAGCTTTTGTAATCTATGTAAAAGAACAAATAAATTACCGCCACTTACTAATATCCCATCGCTATCGTTTAATATATTAATAGGGTCATTGTGTATAGAAACTATTTTTGAGTTTATTTTATTTTTAAGAGTTTTTTCGTATTCATCAAATCCATCAATTACTTGAGCATAAGGAACTAGAGCTATTTGTTTAGTTTTAGCAAAAAAATCATTTAATATACTAGCACACCAATCAAAAGAATCTAAGTTTTTATATCTATCACTGCTTAATAATAAAATATTTCTCATACTATTTTCCTTTTAAAACTCATATCTATAATTAATCATACTTGTATAATTTAAACTATCATAAAAATTATGATTTGAATTTTGCTTATCATAAATCAAAGCGAAACTCAAAGATTGATTATAATCTAATTTATAATCAAAAATACTAGAAATAACTATTTCATTATCTTTTCTTTTTGAATAATAAGATGAATCAACCTTTTTATAAATTGTATGATTATAACCAAAACTTGGCTTAAAACTAACTTTATTTAATATAGGAATAATAGCCCCGATTTTTATACCATAATTTTTAAAATCAGAATTAGCACTAAAACTATCTTTTGCATTTTCTAAATCATAATTTAAATTAAAATAATAAATATTATCATTATATGCAAAAACATTATTAAGACCTAAAGAATGATGGATAAAATTAGAATCTTTATCCATACTATCAGCAAATATTCCTTTAGATAAATCATAAGAAATTAAATATAAATAATTATCATTTACATTATTTTCATAATTAATACCCATATTTAAGCTATGCAAAAACGCAGCTCTTCTAAGTAATACAAAATCATAACTAGCATTTAGAGTAATTTTGTGATTATCCCTTACATAGCTTGGATTAATTGCTAATGTTAATACATTTAAATCAGGATAATTTTCGCTTTTATTTTTTAAATATTTTTTATTATTTAAACTCGCATAAAGCTCTGCAAAATAATTATTTCCTAAATCTAAATTATAAGCACCATCTATATTAAAATTAAAACTTAAAGAACCACTTGCTTTTTCATTTTTAAAATTTCTAATCTTCTCACCAACAAAATCAGTGAAATTATCATTGCCATAAAGCGGGTTTGTATCATAAGCAAAACCCAAATTAAGTCCTATAAAATAAGGCTTAGCAACTTCTTTTGTCAAATTATCTAAATTATTTAGCATATTATTAATTCTAACTTTTTGAGTAGAACTTAAATCCAAATTATTTAGCATATAATTTAATTCATCTCTCATAAGCTCTGGATTATTATTTTCATAATACAAATTAGCTATTGAAAATCTAGCTTCAATATTGTTTTCATTAATAATTAAAACCCTATCGTAAGCTGCAATTGCTTCTTTTGTATCTTTTAATTTTTCAGCACTTTTTGCCAAAATTAGGTTAAGTTTTTCATCACTACAATCAATCTCACATTGAGCTTTAGCTAATTCTAAAGCTTTTTTATAATTTTTCTTATTAAACTCATCTATATAATTAGCAAAAGCAAGAGAGCTTATTAAAAATGATAAAATAATCTTTTTTATCATTTTTGAACCCCGTAAGTAGAATTTCTTTGCCTATTGTTTTGATAGTCTTTACCATTTAAATATCCCTTATTTGCATAATTTATTTTATTTTGTATGCAATAAGTATTGCCATTACATATTTTAATGATATCTTTAGATATTGAATTAGTATCTAAATCCTTTATTCTTTCATTATTGTATTTATAATTATTTTTATAATCTTGATAATTTTTATTTTGATAATATTCTTGTTTTGCTTTTATCATTTCTTCTTTAGAATTTAAAAACTCATTAAAACTTTCACTATTTTTATAAGATTGTTTAGTATTTACTTGACTTTCTTTACCTGTATTAATAGTTTCAAATTCCTTAGGCACTATCTTTTCAATCTTAATAACCTTATCATTATCAAATCTTAATTGATTTCCTGCTTGAACTAAAGAAGTTTTATTTCCTACTTTAACATCTATTGCACCTTCTAAACAACCTACTTTATCAACCTTTCCAAGACTTCCAACAAACACGGTTCCTCTAATTCCAATCGTCGCTGTTTTTGCTTGAAATTCAAAATTCTTTCTAGCTATTTTTGAAATATTTCCTGATATTACTTTAAAATGTCCGTTATTTACTTCAAGACTTACTTTTGATTTTTTACCATCAATTACATAATCTTTAATATTTAAAGTTGTATTTTTACCTAGCGTAACTATTGTATTATCTATGAATTTAATTTGTAATTTTGCATTATTTTTTGTGATTATTTTGTCATTTTCTTCTAAAATATCATTTGTTTTTGCAATTCTTTCTTTGTTGTCACTTAAAATTACAACATCTCCTCTTAATGTAACTATTTTTCCAATATTTGCGAAAAGTGAGCTTGCTAAAAACACAATTAAAGCTATTTTGTTCATATTTTCTCCTATTTTTATAATTTGATTACATTAAAACTACTTGGTTTTAATTTTTCTAATTTGATAATTCCTAAATTTTTATAGTGTAATCTCTCTCCTTTTTTTAAATTATATTTTTTACCGCCTACTCCAACTTCAATTTCTCCTGAAACACAATCAACAAAACCATTATTAACATCTCCACTAAATCTAGTTCCACGAATGCCAATGGTCGCTGTATTTGCTTGGAAAGTAAAGTTTTGTCTAGCTAGCTTAGAAATATCTCCACTTACTAAATCATAACTTCCTTTTTTAGCTTTCAAATTCACTTTAGAATTTGCTCCATTAATTAAATATTTATTGATTTGTAAAGTTGAGTTTTTACCTAAAGTAAGAGTAGTATTATCTATAAATTTTATTTGAACTTTTGCATTATTTTTAGTAAGAATAATATCGTTTTCTAATAGCTCATAATTTTTATGATTTACATTAATTGTTGATTGATTTCTTAAAACCTCAACATCTCCTACATAATTTACAATACTTCCAACATTAGCAACTAATGAAATTGAAAAAAACACCAATAAAAGCAAAATACGCATAATAAGTCCTTTTTTAAGATTTAATCAGTGATTTTATGATATTAACTTTAATTATAAATTAAAAATATATTAAATAAAAAATATAATCAAAAGTAAATTTTATTTATAAAATAATAAATTTATAAATAATTCATCACAATAATTTTTATCTTATTGTGATGAAAGAAGATTAGAAGTTATATCTATATACTAGGTTAAAGCTATAATCTATGTTTAGATTACCACCGAATGTTTTTTCAAATTCTAAGCCTATATTTGAACGATTATTTAGCTTATAAGAGCTTGATAAATTAACAAATACTCTTGAATCTCTTTTACCATTATTAACACTTATAGTATCTAAATCTTTTATAGTTTTCTTAGAATTATTTACCAAATCACTAGCAAGTCCAACGCCTGCTCTAAGTGATAAATCATTTTTATTAAAACCTGTAAAGATAGCTGTTTTTAAATTAAGTGGGATAAAAGAATCTGATTGTAAATATAATTTTTTATCACTACTTGTTAATTCTTGCTTACTTACATAACCTGTTATTAATTCAATTTGTGGTTCTAAATAAAAATTATTAAAATCTTTTCTATATCCAATCTCAGCACTAGCTAAAAAAGTATAAGAATTATTTGGTTTTAAAGAATTTGTAACTTCGTTTTGATTTTTAACATATAAATTAAAATCATTTTTATAATTTATATATTTTGCTATTACATCAAAATACAATCCATTATCATATATAGTGCTAGAGTATGCTCCAAAACCATAACCTTTTATACTGCCATCTAAATTATCACTTAAACTATATTTACTAGCATTAAAAATAAGCCCTGTGTAATTTACATAATTATTGCCTTGATTTAATTTATCAGCACCTAATTGCATTTCATAAAACTTAGTCTTGTTTGCGTGTTCGTAAGAGCTTTGACCTGTATAAGCTCTAAACCAAATTCCAGCATTTGCATCTGTGTTATTTCTTAATTCTCCCATTCTTTTTTGCAAGTTATTCCATTCTAATACATAGCTAAAAAATACTTGATTTAACGAGCTATCAATCATTTGTGTAACTTCTTTATTTTCTTGAACGAAGAAATAATCTTTAACACTAGGCTTATTTAAATCATCGTTAGGTTTAGGTTCTGGTTTAGGTTCTGGCTTTGTTTCTGGCACAATAGGAGTTGTATTTTCAATTTCTTCTTTATTTACTTTTACTAAATACCAATTAGCTTTGCCATTTTCATTAACAAACTCAACATTAGGTGTATAAATACTGATATTTTCTTTATAATCAAGTGCTTTTAAATAATCATTATTAATAGTATTATTAGTATTTACAAGACTTGCTAATAAAAACTTATTAGCATTAGCTAAATCAGGTTTAATCATAAAAGTATTTTGCCCACCTAGTGTGCTTATACTTGATGTTAGAGTATTGTTTAAACTAAACATAAAATTAGTCTTGCTAGCATTTAAATTAGCTACATTTATATTTGCATCAATATTTGCATTATTTAAGTTTAAAGTAGAATTATTATCTTCTGTGATTATAGAACCACTAAAATTAGAATTATTCATAATGCTAAGAGTTGAATTATTTTTTAATTTCACATTTGCAGTCACTTCAATATCTTTTGCAACTGAACTAAACTCATTAGCAAAAGAAGTAAATACTAAAGAGCTATTTATATGATTTGCATCATATTTATCAAGATAAATCAAATTCTCTCCTATGCTAAGATTTGATTTATCTAAAGTAATATTATCTGATGTTAAATTGCTATGTTTTAATATTTTAAAGGTTGAATTACTTAGATTTATATTATTTATTTTGCTTGTTCTATTTTCGTATTCATCTTGAGTATTTGTATTAGGAGCAGTATTTACACCTAAAGAATTAGCTAAAGATTGATTTAGAAAATAAGAATGCTCTAAAGGATGACCTTGTAATATCGTAGTTCCACCATTTACACTTAATTCATCAGCTTTTATTTCTCCATCAAATACAAAAGTCTTAGAATTATTCAGTTTTAAATCAATATTATCGCTAATTTGTCCGTGATAAATACCTATATCATTAGTGTTATTTATACTTAGAATTGATTTTTTAGAATTTGAATTAATAATCTTAGTTCTAAAATCATTTGCTTGAATTTTATCAAAACTTAAATCAACTCCATTTAAATCCAAATATCCACCATTAAAAACTAAATTAGCATTATTAATTTGATTTGCATTAGTTATTTTTAGCCCTGCATTGTTTAGAAGATAAATTGAGCTAAATGCTTTATTGCTTGTATTTAAAATCGTTAGCCCTTCGCCACTTCTTAATCCACCTGCACTTTCTTTGCTAATTTCTAGCGTTCCTTTTCCCATTTTATGCAAATTATCATTAGCTGCTGTTTTTGCATTAAAATTAAGTGTCTTACCATCATCTATCACAACTCCACCCAATAAAACTTCTTCGCCATTTAAAGTAGAATTATCTTTAAAATAAAACACACTTGAGCCAAAATTTTCATTATTGCTTAAAGCAATACTTGCAGCTTTACTAAATACTAAATCTTTATTATTTTCATTATATTTATCTTTAATATTTGAATATATATCATTTGAATTATAAGAATTACCACTTAAAGTAGCAGTAAAATCATTCTTAAAATCATTAATTATAAAACTATTTATAAGAGCATATTTTGTATAAGAGCATACATAATAGCCTTTTCCTGCATCATTACAATCACTTCTACTAACTACTCCAATTACTAGCCATTCTTTTTTCAGATTATCCCATACATAAATAGCACTTCCGCTATCTCCTGGAGCTGAAGTATTTGAAAAATCAAGCCTTATATCTTTATAATAATCCTTTGCACTTAAATGTAAATATCCTGTTTCTGTTTTGCTTTTATCTTCATCTGCATATAAAACTCCACCTGTTAAAAACTCTAAAGAACCAGCCACTTGTTTAGGGATAGTATTTGTATCAATACTACCAATTTTTTGAATTCCACTACCAGTTCTTGCATATACGCTAAATCTTTCTGGATTATTTAAAATTTCACCTTTTCCTATATTATTATCATCTTTTTCACCGCTTGTTTTAATATATTCTTTATAAGCTTTAATATCCCACTCACTAGAGCTATTTTTATTAAAATACTTATCTTGATATATTACATTTTGGTCATTTTTTAAATTTTCACTAACATTTGTGTTTTTAAAATAAAATTCTTTATCAATTAGCTTTGCACTTTCATTGATATTTAATTTACTCATTTTAATTACCGCAAAATCTTTTAAATCATCAACTTGAACTAATTCACTACAAGAGTTATTCCATTTAAGATAATCTTTAAAATTTGTATCACTTGCTACTACTTTTGATTTTACTAAGCCAAATTCATATTCTTTATCTTTTTGTATTAAATAAGGTCTATATGTAGGACTAATCATATGAGCTGCAGTGATTGCAAAAGAGCCACCTATATTAGTAAGCTCGCCCATCAAATCTCCTGTAGTATTTGCTGCATTAAAACTTGGCATAGGAACTTTAAAATCAATAGTTTTTCCATAAATATCTGTAACTTCTATATTATTACCTACTTTAAACTTGCCTTTGTTATTTCCAAAATCTAAATAATCTTGATAAGCAAAATTAGGATTTACAACACCTGCAAATAAATTAACACTAAGTAAAATGGCACTATATTTGATTTTCATAGTGGCTCCTTATATTAAAATTATGTTTTATAATAATATCAATATACTTTAAATTCTCTTTAAAGAATAATTTTTATTAAAGGAAAAAATATGAAATTATTAAGCATAGCTTTAGAAAATTCTGCAAATTCTCATCTAAAACATATATTAAAAAAATTAGATAATATAGAATTATACGGGATTTATGATATTAATTTAAAAAATGAAATTCCTATTTTAAATTCTAATAATTATTGTGATTTTACAGAATTTAATGCTATGGGTTTTGTGCAGATTTTGCCACTTATTTTAAAAGCAAAAAAAGCTATAAAAGATTTGGTTCAAATAGCACTTAATGACAAAATTGAAAAGATTTTATTAATTGATTCTCCTGCTTTTAATATACCATTTGCAAAAGCCCTAAGAAAAGCAGGTTTTAAAGGCAAAATTATTTATTTTATCTTGCCACAAGTTTGGGCTTGGAAAAAAGGTAGGATTAAGGTAGTTGAGAGTTTATGTGATGAATTAGTTGGGATTTTACCTTTTGAAAATCAGTATTTTAAAAAATCTCATTATTTTGGAAATCCAAGTAATGAAGCATTGAAAGATTATTTTAAAGAAAACTCAAATTCTAAAAAATTAATAGCCTTTTTACCAGGTTCAAGAAAAAGCGAAATCAAATCTTTAATGCCGGTTTTTAGGAATTTAAAACAAGATTTTAAAGACTATGAATGCGTAGTTTGTGTGCCAAATTTTTTAAAAGATAGATTAGATTTATATGAAGATTTAAGCGGCTTTACTATCTCATATGATACTAAGGCTACTTTAAAAGAATGCGAGTTTGCTTATATTTGCAGCGGGACTGCAAGTCTTGAAGCAGGGCTTATTGGAAATGCTTTTTGTTTATGTTATAAGGCTAAAATGATTGATTATTTCATAGCAAAAACTTTAGTAAAAATCAAATTTATTGGACTTTGTAATATTATTTTTGATAAGCTTAATTTAGGCGAATTTCATAAAGAATTCATTCAAAATTTAGATAAGACAGAGTTATTAAAAGCATTTGAAAATGCAAATAAAGATGAATTTTTAGAAAAATCAAAAAAATTAAGAGAATTAACTAAAGGTGAAATAGCAAATAATTTAGCAAAATTAATCAAGGAGTAATAATATGGAAATGATGACACAAAAAGGATATGAAAAATTATTTAAAGAATTAGAGCATTTAAAGGTAGTTGAGCGTCCTAATGTGGTAAAAGAAATTGATATTGCAAGGTCTCACGGAGATTTAAAAGAAAATGCTGAATATCACGCAGCAAGAGAAAAACAAAGCTTTTTAGAAGGCAAAATCGCAGAACTTAGCGAAATTTTAGCAAATGCTAAGATAGTAAATCCAGCAGAATTTAATCACGATAAAGTAAGATTTGGTAGCACGGTTTTGATAATGGATTTAAATACAGAAGAAGAAAAAACATTTAGCATAGTAGGAAATAGTGAAAGCGATTTAGATAAAGGTTATATTAGTATAAACTCACCTATAGCAAAAGCTATGATAGGTAAAGTTGAAGGCGATGAGTTTAATGTAGTATTACCTAAAGGTAAAGCTAGTTATGAAATACTTGAAATTTATTATAAAGAGCTTGATATTTAATGCTTGTACTAAAAGAAGGAGCAATTTTTATAGCCGATGTGCATTATGATAGCACTAGGCTTGATTTTGTAGATTTTATAGATTTTTTAAAAAAGACTAATCCACCACAAGTAATACTTCTAGGAGATATTTTTAATCTTTTAATAGGTGGAATTTCAAGTTGTAAAAACGATAATTTAGATATTATAAAAGCATTAGATGATTTAGCTTTAAAAATAGAAATTATTTATTTTGAAGGAAATCATGATTTTAATTTAACTAAGCTTTTTAACAATGTAAAAATCATTAAAAATCAACCAATTTTAGCAACTTATAACGATAAGATTTTTGCTATATCTCACGGAGATATATTCTTGCCAATCATCACCCAAATAGCTTTAAGATTTTTAAGATTTAGCTTTGTAATTTTTATATTAAATTTATTAAATATTTTAAGTTTTGATAAAATTTATCAAAAGATTTGCAATCAACAAAAGGTAAAAAAGCTATATAAAAAATTAGATTTTTTTAAAAAATTAATGGAATTTAGAATTAAAAAATATAAAAGTTTTTTTATAAAAAAAGGCGTAAATATTGATTATATAATAGAAGGGCACTTTCATCAAGGAGATGAGTATTGCTTAGAAAATATAAAATACAAGAATTTAGAAGCTTTTGCAAATGACCGAAGTTTTTTTATACTAGAATATGGCTTTATAAAAAAATATAACTTACCCAGAAAGGAGTAAATATGGCAGAAGATAAAGTCTTAAAGGCTGATTCTAATGAAATGGAACTTGTAGATTTTCGTATCTATAAACAAGGACAACATAAAGTCTATGAAGGAATTTATGGAGTTAATGTTGCTAAAGTTAAAGAAATCATAAAAATACCTGCACTTACAGAATTACCAGGTGTTCCTGAATATATTGAAGGAGTATTTGATTTAAGAGGAGTTGTAATTCCTGTAATAAATTTAGCTAAATGGATGAATATAATTGAGCCAAAAGATATGGTATTAAAACCTAGAATTATTATTGCTGAATTTTCAAATATTATGATAGGTTTTATAGTTCATGAAGCAAAAAGAATTAGAAGAATTAATGCAAGTGATATTAGAGGTTCTGATTTTTCAACAAATACAGGCGGATTTGATAAAAGTCAAATAACAGGAATTGCTAAGATTGAAAATGATGAAGTTTTATTAATCTTAGACCTTGAAAGAATTGTTGAAGAGCTTGGAATTTACTCTCCAAAAATTGATATAGAAGAAAAAGAAATCAAAAAAATGACAGGAACAGCAGTTGTATTAGATGATAGCTCAACTGCTAGAAAATTAGTTCGCGATGCACTTGATAAAATGGGCTTTAAAGTAATTGAAGCAAAAGATGGTGTAGATGGACTTAATAAAATGAATGAACTTTATGAAGCATACAAAGGCGATATTGCTAATCAAGTAAAAGTTATTATTAGTGATGTTGAAATGCCACAAATGGACGGATTTCACTTCGCTTCAAGAGTTAGAGAAGATATTAGATTTAAAGGTATTCCAATTATCTTCAACTCATCTTTAAGCAACGAATTTTCAACTCTGAAGAGTAAAGATGTAGGTGGAGATGCCTTTTTAACCAAATTTGATGCTAATGTATTTTACAAAGAAGTATCAAGAGTAATTGAATCATATATTAATAAGTAAGGAGCGTAAATATGGAAGATATGCAAGAGATATTAGAAGACTTCTTAGTAGAAGCTTTTGAATTAATTGAACAAATAGATCACGATTTAGTTGAGCTTGAGAGTAATCCTGAAGATTTAGAATTACTAAACCGCATTTTCCGTGTTGCTCACACAGTTAAAGGAAGTTCAAGCTTTTTAAACTTTGATGTTTTAACAAAACTAACTCATCATATGGAAGATGTTTTAAACAAAGCTCGTCACGGCGAATTACTAATAACTCCTGATATTATGGATGTTGTGCTTGAATCAATTGATATGATGAAAGACTTATTACATTGTATTAAAGATAATGGCAATGATACAGCAATAAATATGGATATTAGCTCAATTTGTAGCCGTCTAACTGCAATTAGCGAGGGTAAAATTTTAAGCGAAGTTAAGGCTGAGCCAAAAAGTTTAAATGAAAAAATTGAAGAATTAATTGAAAAAGATTCAAATAGTAATGAAGAAGAAGTAGATGTAAATTCTTTAAGTGCTGATGAAGTAGAAGCTGAAATTGAAAGATTATTAAAACAAAGAAAAGCTGAAGATAAAGCAAGAAGAGAAGAGAAAAAACAACAAGAAGCAGTGGTAGAAACTAAAAAAGTTGAAAAAGTAGTTGAAACACCTGTTGAAAAGCCGGTAGAAAAAATCTCTGAAAGAGCTAGTGAAAAACAAGATACAAGAGAAGCTAGAAATGCGAAACAAGCACCTGTAGCTGCTGATAAAGGCAACTCATCAAATATGGAGCAAACTATTAGGGTTGAAGTAAAAAGACTTGATAACCTAATGAACTTAATAGGCGAACTTGTATTGGGTAAAAATAGGCTTTTAAAAATCTATGATGATGTTGAAGAAAGATATGAAGGCGAAAAATTCATAGAAGAATTAAATCAAGTTGTAAATCAATTAAGCGTAGTAACAACTGATATTCAATTAGCTGTAATGAAAACAAGAATGCAACCAATTGCAAAAGTATTTAATAAATTCCCAAGGGTTGTTAGAGATTTAAGCCGTGATTTAGGAAAACAAATTGAGCTTGAACTTGAAGGTGAAGAAACAGAACTTGATAAATCAATCGTAGAAGAAATAGGCGATCCTATTATGCATATGATTAGAAATTCTTGCGATCACGGAGTTGAATCAGCAGAAGATAGAATTGCAGCAGGTAAACCAGAAAGAGGAACGGTTCAGCTAAAAGCATACAATGAAGGAAATCACATAGTAATTGAAATAGCTGATGATGGTAAAGGACTTAATGCTGAAGTATTAAAAACTAAAGGTATTGAAAAAGGAATTATTAGCGAAAGAGAAGCTGATAATATGAGCGATAAAGAGGCTTATGGTCTTATATTTAAACCAGGATTTTCAACTGCTAAACAAGTAACAAATGTAAGTGGTCGTGGTGTTGGAATGGATGTTGTTAAAACAAACATTGATAAGCTAAATGGTATTATTGAAGTAGATAGCGAATTAGGAAAAGGAACGGTTATAAAACTAAAAATCCCATTAACACTAGCTATCATTCAATCACTACTTGTAAAAACTCAAGAAGAATTCTATGCAATTCCACTTGCTAGTGTTCTTGAAACGGTAAGAGTTGCTATTGATGATATTTATACAATTGAAGGTAAAAATGTTTTAAGACTTAGAGATGAAGTTTTATCACTTGTAAGACTTAGTGATTTATTTGGAGTAAAACAAGTACTTGAAAATAGCGAACAAGCTTATGTAGTTGTTGTTGGTGCAGCAGCTTCTAAACTTGGAATTATAGTAGATACTTTAATAGGTCAAGAAGAAGTTGTAATTAAATCTATGGGATATTATTTACAAAATATCACAGGAATTGCAGGCTCAACCATTCGTGGAGATGGTAATGTTACATTAATAGTTGATGTTGGTGCAATGATGGATATGGCAAAAGATGTTAAAGTAGATATTAAAGCTAATAACGACACAGGTTCAAAAGTTTCAAAAGATAAGCCAAGTGATTATGTAGTTTTAGCGGTTGATGATTCTCAAATTGATAGAGGAATTATGAAAAAAGCATTAGAGCCGCTTGGAATTAAAGTAATTGAAGCAAGCAATGGTGTAGAAGCTTTAAATATAATTAAAAGCGGAGAGCATTCAATAGATGGAATGCTAATTGATATTGAAATGCCAAGAATGGATGGTTACACACTAGCAGCAGAAATTAGAAAATATGCAAAATATAGAAATCTACCACTAATTGCTGTTACAAGTAGAACTAGCAAGAGTGATAGACTAAGAGGCGTAGAAGTAGGAATGACTGAGTATATTACAAAGCCTTATTCTTATGAATATTTAGAAAATGTAGTAAGAAAGAATTTAAAATTAGGATAATGTAATGGAAAGATTAAATCAAGTTTTAAATAGACAACAAGAACAAGTTAAAGGTGCTTCTGGTAGAGATGTAAAAGAAGAACAAATTAGACAATTAGTAGGATTTATGATTGATGAAGAAGAATATGCAATTCCAATTCTAAGCATACAAGAAATCATAAAGCCTATTGAATACACTAGAGTTCCTAGCGTTCCTGATTATGTATTAGGAGTATTCAATATGCGTGGTAATGTAATTCCATTAATTGACCTTGCAAAGCGTTTTGGCTTGGGTAGTTCAAAACATACTCAACATACAAGATATATAGTTTTAAAAGGTGAAGAAGGAAATATCGGTTTTGTTATTGATAAATTAACAGAAGCTATCAAAATTAAAGAAAGCAATATTGACCAACCACCTGAAACTTTACTTAAAGAAAAAGGTATGATTGATGGAATTGGCAAGCAAGAAAATAGTATTTTAACTATATTAAAAGTTGAAGCTTTAATGAAAAGGGATTTTTAATGAGTGGATATAGCATTTGGTGTGATTTTATTGAAAATAGTTTTTTAGATAATGAATTTTTACAAATGCTAGCTAGTGGCACTATAAATGGTGCTACTAGTAATCCTAGTATATTTAAAAATGCAATTACTACTTCAGTATATTATAAAGAAAGAATTAAGCAATTAAATATAAAAAATAAAGAAGAATTATTTTTAACTCTAGCCTTAGAAGATATTAAAAAAGCAGCTATTAAAATGAGCCATTTATATGCAAAAGATAGCAATAATGGTTTTATTAGTTTTGAAATAAATCCACTAAATAGCAATAATGCAGGTCTTAGTATTGCAGAAGGTTTAAAGATTGCTAATTTAATAAATATGCCAAATTTAATGATAAAAGTGCCGGCAACTAATGCAGGATATGAAGTTATGAATACATTGGCAAGTTATGGAATTAGCATAAATGCTACGCTGATTTTTTCTTACGAACAAGCAAAAAAATGTAATGACGCAATAGCACAAGGTATGAAAAAGTATAAAGCAAAAAATCCTAATGGAATAATTAATAAAGGTGTAGTTAGTATTTTTGTAAGCAGAGTTGATAGCTTATTAAATAATAGATTTAGCGTTAAAAACCAAATAGGAATTCAAAACGCAATTTATTCAGCATCTAAAGTTGGTAGTGAAAATATAAGAGCTTTATTTGCAAGTACAGGAACAAAAAGTAATGATTTAAGTAAAGATTATTATTTAAAAGAACTAGAATTTAATAACACTATAAATACAGCTCCAATTAATGCTATAAATGCCTATAAACCTAGTAAAACTATAAAGAATTTAAATCAAGAAATAATTTCAAATTCAAAAGATTTTATATTCTCAACTATAAACGAAATTGAGTATAATGCCGCTTGCAAAAAACTTTTAGAAGATGGATTAATCCAATTTGAAAAAGCATATATAGATATTTTAGAAAGTCTTTAAAGGTTATTAATGGAAATAGATTTAGAAAATATTCGTTGGGAATTAAGAGATAATTTAGATGGTTGGTTAAATACCTTAATTGAAGTTGGTGGAAGTGATTTACACCTTAGCTCAAACCTAAATCCAAAAGGTAGAGTAAATGGAGAAATTAGCGAAATAGCACCTGATATTATATCAAGAGAAGATATGTTAGATTTATGTAAAGCCCTAACAAGGGGAGATTTTACAAGATTTGTAGATAATAAAAATATAGACTTCTCTTATGAGCCTAAAAATAAAGATAAATTTAAATACAAAGGCTCTTTTCGTGTGAATTTATTTTTTACAATGAATGGACCTAGTGCTGTTTTTAGAACAATCCCTGATACTATGCCAAGTTTTGAAGCATTAAAACTGCCAGAAGTTATTAAAGATATAACAACAACAGAAACAAGGGGATTAATATTAGTTACTGGACCAACTGGTAGTGGTAAAACGACTACACTTGCTTCAATCATTGAATATATTAATCAAAACTACCATAGACATATTATCACTATTGAAGACCCAATTGAATTTAAATATAAACCTGCAAAATCAATAGTAAATCAAAGAGCTATAGGACAAGATGCTTTAAGTTTTCAAGATGCACTAAGAGCAGCTTTAAGGGAAGACCCTGATATTATTCTAGTAGGTGAGATGAGAGATTTAGAAACCATTGAAGTAGCAATGCACGCAGCAGAAACAGGACACTTAGTTTTAAGCACACTTCACACAATTAATGCACAAGAAACATTAAATAGGGTTTTAGGAATGTTCCCTAAAGAAGAGCAAAACAGAATTAGAAGTTCATTTTCTGGAGTATTAAAGGCTGTTATTTCTCAAAGATTATGTAAAACCACAGATGGAAAAAGAACAGCTGCTATTGAAGTTTTAAGAGGAAATGAGCGTATAAAAAGACTTATTTTAGAAGGTAGGGAAAACTCAATAGGCGATGTATTAAAAGAAGGCACAATGAAAATGCAAAGTTTTGACCAACATTTGCTAATGCTATATAAATCAGGAAGAATTACAGAAGAAGAAGCGTATGATAAAGCAAGTAATGCAAATGACTTGAAAGTATTAATTGATGGTTATAAATTTGGAGAAGCTAAAAAATCATCATCTAATGTAAGCACTGGTTTTCAATTTAAACTTGCTTCTCAAGAAGAATAATATTTTTATTAAACTTTTTATAGTATTATTCACACTTATTTTTTTTGAAAGGACATTTTATGTTAGAAGGACAAATTAGACAGAGTATTGGTAGAAAGTCAGCTAAAGCTGCTAGACAAGATGGTATGCTAATTGCTAATATCTATGGCAAAGGCGTTGAAAATATCCATGCGGTATTTAAAACAAACGAATTTATTAAAGAAGTTCGTAAAAAAGACGGATTAATTTTCCCTGTTAGTGTTGATGGTAAAACTTATGAAGTTGTAATTGTTGATTATCAACACCATCCAGTAACTAGCGAAATTAAGCACGTTGATTTAAAAATAGCACTAAAAGGTGTTGAGAGCTTTTATATGGTTCCAGTAAAAGTTGTAGGAACTGCAAAAGGTCTTAAAAATAAAGGTGTATTAATTCAATCAAAACGCCGCTTAAAAGTAAAATGTAAAGCAGAAAATTTACCTAATTTCTTTGAATTAGATGTAACTGATTTAGATGTTGGTGATGCTTTATTAGTAAGAGATATTAAAGTTGCTGATAATGTAAAAATTATTGACGCTGGTCGTGTAGCTGTTGTTGGAGTTGAAAAAGCTAGATGATTTTAGTAGTAGGCTTAGGAAATCCTGGCGAGAAATATGCAAATACTCGCCACAACCTAGGCTTTATGTTAATTGATAAATTACTTAACTCTTCTTACACTAAACAAAGTTTAAACTGTAATGGAGAACTTTATAAAAAACAAAATATATTACTACTCAAACCACTAACCTACATGAATAATTCAGGGGAAAGTGTAAAGAAAGTCGTAGATTTTTATAAACCAGAAAGAATAATTGTATGCCACGATGAAATGGATATAAATTTTTCTAAGCTAAAAATTAAAAAAGGTGGTAGTTCTGGTGGTCATAATGGATTAAAATCCATAGATAACTTTATAGGTAATGATTATGAAAGAATTAGATTAGGAATTGGAAAACCTGATTTAAAATATGAAGTTATTAATTATGTTCTTGACAATTTTAATGAAAATGAAAAAAAAGAATTAGAAAACTTCTTAAATTATTCAAAAGACGCTTTAGAATATCTTTTGGACAATGATATATTAAAGACTCAAAATAAATTTCATAATTAAACACTTTCAAATAATTAATAAAATCATTATTCTTAAATAATTAATAATACAAATATGTATTTAAATAGCCTAATATTTTAGCTATTGCAATTTTGCCAAACTCATAAATAAATTACAATTTATAATAATCGTGATATAGACTTAAAATAAATCATACTTAAAGCCTATGTAAAATGTTTATTTAAAAACAAAATTTTTCAAAATAAGATAAATTAAATTACAAATATAAAATTATTTATCAATTAATTCCATTAACAAAATACTCATTAAATATTTATAAATGTTTAAAAAGTTAATTTTATGAATTTAAAAATATACTTATATGATTAAATCACAAAAAGATAATTTATAAAAAAAACTTAACATATTCAAAATCTACATATATTTCTAAAAATATAAAAGTAAAAATTAACAAATTCTCTAATTTGAACTATTTATAAAACACTTAGAAAATAATTAATTTAGCTAATTGATTATATCTAATAAGTTACTTTAATAACCTATAATCGCGACATTTTTTTAAAAAAAGGATTAAAGTGGCAGAGATAAAACTACAAGGACATACACTAAAATCATTTGACTTAAAAACAAAACCAATTATGCAAGAATACTTAAAGGATTTTGATGTTAATGTCAGTGATTATTCATTTTGTGCGAACTATATTTGGCTTTCTAAAGCTAGTGGATTTTATTCAATAATCAATAATACATTTTGCTTATTTGTTATGAATGGTGGAGAATTATCTATGTTATTACCACCACTAGGAAAACCTCAAGATTGTTATGATAGCATACCAGAATGCTTTAAGATTATGAATGAAAACAATACTTCTACATATTACTCTAAAATTGAATATGTTTGTGATAACTTCTTAGAAGGATTTATTACCCATACAAATGAAGGTGAAGTTATGTTTAGCTCACTAGATAATTATATAATAGAAAAAAAATTAGCAGATTATATATATGTAAGCGATGATTTAATAGAGCTTAGGGGTAATGCTTATCACACTAAAAGAACCGAAATTAATAAATTTAAAAGAGTATATCCAAATTATTTTTTACAGACATTAGATTGCAAAAAACATAGCGATGATATAAAAATGCTTTTTGATAAATGGGTAAGCGATAGGATTAAATATGTTCCAAAAGCAGAAGTAGATGCGTTTTTAGATGGAATTTATCAAGAAAGATTAGCGATTAAAAAATGCTTACAAGATTACGAGACATTAGGACTAGATGGCTTAGTAATTTATATTGATGATGAATTAAAAGGCTTTACAATAGGCGAAAAAATATGTAGCGATACAGCAAGTGTATTGATTGAAAAAACTGATTTTGAAACTTTAGGTTGTGCTCAATTTATATTTAGAGAGTTTTCAAAAGTTTTAAAAGAAAAATATGATTGTAAATACATAAATGTAGGAGATGATATGGGTTTTGAAAACCTAAAAAAAGTTAAAATGTCATATCGTCCAGAAAAAATCATACCAAAATACACAATATATCAAAAACTATGATTATAAAAGCTACTAAAACTCATTTAAAAGACCTTTTGCTAATTGAAGAAGAATGTTTTAAAAATGATTGTTTTAAGTTAAGTAAAAATAATTTCTTATATCACATAAAAAAAGAAAATATATTTATTTTTTTATGTGATAAAAAAGTAGCTGGATATATTATGAAGCTTACTTATAAAAATAGTATTAGAATATATTCTTTAGCGATAAAAGATGAATTTAAGGGTTTAAAAATAGGCACAAAATTATGCGAAGAACTAATTAATAATGCTAAAGTATTAAATAAAGAAAAGATATTTTTAGAAGTAAGAGTAAGCAATATAAATGCTATTAATTTATATAAAAAACTTCAATTTAAAGAAGAAAAAATCTTAAAAAATTATTATAGCAATGAAGATGGTATTAAAATGATGCTTATATTAAAGCCTAAAAATTAGGCTTTAAGTTTATTTTCTAATATGAGCATTTCCTATGATTTGATATTTTGTAGTTGTTAATTCATTTAATCCCATAGGACCTCTTGCGTGAAGTTTTTGAGTGCTTATTCCTATTTCAGCCGCATAGCCAAATTCCGCACCATCGCTAAATCTAGTGCTAGCATTTACATATAAAACTGCTGAATCAATCTCATCTAAGAACTTATTAATATTAGTATAATCTTGAGAAATTATCGCTTCTGAATGATTTGTGCTGTATTTTTGAATGTGAAGTATAGCTTCATTAATATCATCTACTATTTTAATAGCTAGTATTAAATCTTCAAATTCTTCTTCCCAATCACTATCATTTGCCTTTTTATAATTTTTTAAAAATTTCTCACACTTAGCACAAACCCTAAGCTCTACATTAGGCATTTTACTTTCCAATAAAGGCAAAATTTCACTAGCTATATTTTTATTAATGAGTAAAGTCTCTACACTATTACATACCCCTGGTCTTTGCGTTTTAGCATTATTTATAATATTTATAGCATCATCTATTTTCGCATTATAATCAACATAAATATGACAATTCCCTACTCCTGTTTGTATGCAAGGAATTAGGCTATTATTTTTAACTTCATTAATCAAACTAGCACTACCCCTTGGAATTACAACATCTATATAATCATTCGCCCTTAAAAGCTCTTTTACTAAATCCCTGTTAGTATCACTTACAATCTGAACGAAATTCTCATCTAAATCAAATCTTTTTAATACCTTTTGAAAAATTGAAACTAAAAATAAATTAGTATTTAAAGCTTCCTTTCCACCCCTTAAAATCACAACATTAGAGCTCTTAAAACATAGTGCAAAAGCATCTACGCAAACATTAGGACGAGATTCAAAAATAATAGCAACCACTCCTAAAGGCACCTTAATTTGCTGCATTTTTAGACCATTTTCTAAAGTCTTTCCAAATACTACCCTACCCACTACATCATCAAGTAAAGCAACATTTCTTAAAGTGTTTATCATATTATTTATTCTATTTTCATTAAGTCTTAACCTATCTACAAAAGCACTTTTTAGATTTGAATTATCATTAATATCTTTAAGGTTTGCTTTTAATAAACCATCAATATTTGCAAGTATTTCATCAGCACAAGAATTTAAAACTTCTTTTTTAATACTTGAATTAAGCTTAGCTAATTTAGTCTTTGCATTTTTTGCATTCTTGCATAAAATATCAATCATTTTTATTCCTTATCAAAAATAGTCCCTATATCAGCACCACTAATTAACTCGCTAATATTCATAGGATTAGAGCCGTTTAAAATAGCCATTCTTACGCCATTTTTAGCACAATTACTTGCAGCTTGTAATTTTGTCTTCATACCACCTATACTAAACTCACTACCTTTATCTCCGCCCATTTGCATAATCTCATCTGTGATTTTTTCTACATAAGAAATTCTTTTTGCATTAGGATTGTTCTTAGGATTTGCTGTATAAAATGCGTCTATATCACTTAAGATTATTAACAAATCAGCCTTGATTAGACAAGCAACACTAGCTGAAAGGCTATCATTATCACTAAATTCAATCTCATAAGTTGAAATAGTATCATTAGCATTAATTATCGGGATAATTTCGTATTTTAATAAAGTATTTAAAGTGTTTTCAGTATTTTGTTTTCTTTGTTCTATTTCAAAATCATCTTTAGTTAGTAAAACTTGTGCTACAAATGAACTAAAATTAGCAAATGCGTTTTGATAAATATGCATAAGCTCTGCTTGACCTATTGCTGCTGCTGCTTGTTTTTCCATAGTAATTGTAGGTCTTTGCTTAAAGCCAAGTTTTTTTGAACCAACCCCAATCGCACCTGAAGTAACCAATACAACTTCTTTTCCTTGATTTTTCAAATCAGCTAAAACCCAAGCTAACTTATTAATTAATCCTAAGTTTAAATTACCATTCTCATAAGTTAGAGTTGATGTGCCAACTTTGATTACAATTCTTTTGCTATCTTTTAAATTAATTTTTAAATTCTCATTCATATTTTCCCCTTATTTAGAAGAATATTAAATACTTTAAATTAATGCTTAAATATAAAAATTACAAATGAGAATTTAAAATGATTAGAATATAAAATAATAATATTTTACCCCTAATATTAGGGGTAAATTTTAGTAAAATATTATATGAACTTTTTGACTTCCATGAACTCCAAAAACGGTTACAAGCTCAATATCAGATGTTCTACTAGGACCTGCAATATATAAAATATTAGTAGGTAAAATCTCATTTTCAGCCTTTATTCTAGCAAGACCATTAGCAAGTGAAGGCTCAATTTTTGTTTTATCAAGTAGCATAATGCAAAGCATTGGAGCAAGGCTTAGCATTCTTGGTTGATTTGCACTTGATTTTACACAAGCAACTCCATGTGAGCTAATAGCAAATTCTACATCAATCACTGAAAAATCACTATGAAAAACTTCACTTCTTAATTCTTCTACGCTTTTATCAAAACAAACTTTTTTACTTGCATTTATTTTTTCTACATCAGCGCTTAGGCTTTTTGGATAAATTAAAGATGAATATCCATAAGAGCTTGTGATTTTGTTTATTTCATCATAAACATTATCTAAGCCACTAACTTCATGAACTTCAAATTTGTTTTCACTCATTTTAGTTTTAGTTTCTTCTAAAGGATTATCGCTTTGTTTTATATGCACACTTGGGTCTATACTTTTATCGTTTAACTCGTGTCTTACACCACATTCAATTGCGTTTAAAATCTGATTTCTTGAGCGATTGCTTATCTCTTCAATTCTCTTATTCATAAGAAACTCCTTCTAAGTTTTCTAATTCTTTATAAATATTTCCTTTAAGTTCAGGTAAGTCTTTATAAGTAGCCCAATTTTTAAGCACAGGTAGGCTTGTTCCTAGACTTTGTAATAACCAGTTAAACTTACTTGCGTTACCAATAGCAACTCTCCACATTTTTGGACTTGTAGCAATATCAGCAAACTTAGCAAATCCATAGCTTTCCATTGCACTATGCTCTAATTCATTTGCACCTAGTGGAGCATTGTCCCCAGCTTCACCTATCTTATCACGGCGTAATTTTCTAATCATACTATCAAGTGGGATTTTTACAGGGCAAACTTCAGAGCAACGACCACATAAAGAGCATAAGCTTAAAATATCTCCATGCTCTTTCATACCGAATAATTGCGGAGATATAACTTCTCCAATTGGACCAGGATAAACAGCATCATAACTATGACCGCCGATTTTATCATATACAGGACAAAAGTTCATACAAGCACCACATCTAATGCAGCGTAATGCTTCATAATAATCTTCGTTACTTAAAATATTTGTTCTATGGTTGTTAAATAATATTATATGCACTTCTTTAGGACCATCTAGCTCATCAGCTTTTCTAGGGCCTGTAATAATATTGTTATATGCAGGGATAAATTGTCCTGTGGCAGATGGAGTTAATAATGTATCAGTTGTAGCCGCATCAGTAAAACTCTCTACTATTTTTTCAATTCCGCAAATTGCTACATGAATAGTTGGAGCAGTTGTACACATTCTACCATTGCCTTCGTTTTCAATCAGCCAAATAGCACCTTCGCTTGAAATTGCAAAATTTACCCCGCTAATTCCCATCTCTAAACCTTCAAATTCATTTCTTAAATGAGTTCTAGCAATTGCATTTAATTTTTCAGGCTCACTTTCTTTAGCTACGCCTAATTTTTCGCTAAATAACTCTCCTATTTCATAACGATTTTTATGAATTGCAGGAACAACTATATGAACAGGAGTTTCATTACCTAATTGTAAAATCAGCTCTCCTAAATCAGTCTCAATTGCATTTAAGCCTTTGTGTTCTAAATAGTGATTTAAGCCTATTTCTTCACTAGCCATTGATTTGCCTTTTAAGACTTTACTGATTTTCTTTTCCATCATTAGCTCATAAATTATCTCACAAGCATCTTCTTTAGTATTTGCAAAATGCACTTTCATTCCATTTTTTGTAGCATTTTTTTCAAATTCTAATACCCTATCTTTTAAGGTATATAAAGCATTATTTTTAGCTTTTTGTGCTTTTGTTCTAAGCCCTTGCCAATCTTGAAATTTTGCATTTATTAGATTTTTTCTTCTATCTTGTAAGGCGTGCATTGCAGAGCTTACATTTTCTCTCATTTGTTTATCAGCTAATTTAGTTTTAATTAATTCACTATGATTTTTCATATCTTTTCTCCTTGCATTCTAGCAGCTAAAAAGTCATATAAATGATAAGTTTTGATATCAAGACCCATTTTTGCAATAGTTCCACGAATGTTTAATAAACACCCACCATCAGCTGAAATTATAACCTTTGCTCCACTTTCAACTATATCATTTACTTTTGCAGTTGCCATAGCGTTTGAGATTTCAGGCTCTTTTACACTAAAAGTCCCACCAAATCCGCAGCATTCTTCTTCGTATTTAAGCTCAACTAATTCAACATTTTTAAGACTTCTTAATAAATTTTTAGAAGCTTCAATGCTTTTTTGCACTCTTAAAGCGTGGCAATTGCTATGCCAAGTAACCTTAATAGGCTCTCCTTTATCTTCTATCTTAAATCCAATTTGTTCTAAATATTGACTAAGTTCTATTACTTTTGAGCTAAATTTTTTAATTTTTTCATAATTTGCGTCATCTTTAAAAAGCTCAACATAATCATGGCTCATCATACCACCGCAACTTCCACTAGGAATTACTACTGGCAAATCTTCACTAAATAATTCGGCATTATATAAAGCTACTTTTTTAGTATCTTTAAAATATCCTGTGTTATAACTTGGCTGACCGCAACAGGTTTGATCTTTTTTAAAAATCACTTCAACTCCAGCACTTCTTAAAAGCTTAATAGAGTTTAAAATAGTATTCTGCATAGCAGCACTTGCTAGACAGGTCGCATAAAAATATACTTTTTTTTGCATTTTTAACCCTTTTTAATAAAATGATAATTTATTATATAACTTTAAAAATATTAAAGGGTTAAAATGGTTTTTTATGCGATTATTTTTTTAAATGTGTTGATTTATTTACTTGAATTTTTATTTGGTAAATCTGTATTTATAAATAACTTTGCACTTTATTATGGAAGTGATTTTTATACATTTTTTACCTACTCGTTTTTGCACGGAGATTTTGAGCATATTTTTATGAATATGGTAATGCTTTTTATGCTATCTCAAATTCTTAGATTTTTAAATATCAAACACTTACTAATTGTATATTTTGTAGGTGCAATTATTTCATCTTTAGGATATTATTATTTAATGATAAATATGGGATATTATAATTTCATTTTACTTGGAGCTAGTGGAGCTATTAGTGCTTTGATGGGTTATGCTGCAATTATTTTAAGACAAAATGGATTTTTAATAGCTATTGTAGTAACTAGTATAATTTCTGCTGTGATTTTTCAAAATATTGCTTGGCAGGCTCATATTTTTGGTGCTATTTTTGGCATAATCTATGCTTATGGAATTTATTTTTTAAGGAGATAGAATGAAAAATTTTTTAAAAGGTTTTAGCTTATGCTTTAGTTTATTTATATTCTTTATATTAGGATTAATATCTACTAAAATTTATGAGTATTTAATAAATAAAGATGAAATTGTTATTGAGCAAACAATAGAAGTAGAAAAAAGATTAAATTATGATTCTTATATTTCAAATCCAAAATTTACTATGACAAAACAACTTAGTGTAAAAGAAAATCTAAATGAAAATGAAAAGAATGAAATAGAAGAATTATTCTCTAAGGTATTAGAAAGAGTAAAAGAAAGTAATTTATGTGAAGGTGGAAGCTATATATTACAACCTAATATAGCATATCAAGATGGAATGAATATTCCAAATGGTTATAAATTTGATTCTGCTTTAAGATGCGAGTTTAAAAAAGAAGAATATCAAAACTATAAGAATTTATTAAAAGATATAGATAACATACTAGCTAATAATGAGTATATTACAATTAATTCTCCTGCCTTAAATCTATCAGTTAGTAAAGAAGAAATAAGCATAATAAAACAAGAATTGTATGATGAAATATTTAAAAAAGCTATAAGTATAAAAGATAAATATTCTAATCTTACAAATAAAATTTGTGAAATAAAATCAATAAAACATTATGAATTAGCACAAAATCAAATATTAGGTGCTGATTATAAATACGATGATACACCAATAGAAAAAGATAGTGATTTTAAATTAAACGCTACTTTAGAATTAACTTGCAAATAAGGAAAAAATATGAGTGAAATTATAACTAAAGGCTTTGCAGCTTATGACGAAAATGCTAATTTTAAGCCAATTACTTTTAAAAGAAGTGCTTTAAGAGATGATGAGATATTGATTAAAACTATGTATTGTGGGATTTGCCATAGTGATATTCACGCTGCTAAAAATGAATGGAAAGCTACAAAATATCCTATAGTTCCAGGTCATGAAATAGTTGGCTTAGTAGTTGAAATCGGTAAAAATGTAAAAGAATTTGAAATAGGAAATTACGCAGGAATTGGTTGTTTGATTAATTCTTGTGGTGAATGTGATGCTTGTTTAAACTCAAATGAGCAATTTTGTCAAAAAGGTGCTGTTTGGACTTATAATAGCGTTGATTATTTTAATAATTCAGAAATTACTAAAGGCGGATATTCAAATTATATAAAAGTTCATAAAAACTATGCAATTAAAGTTCCTAATAATGCTCCACTAAAACTAATTGCTCCACTTTTTTGTGCAGGAATTACTACTTATTCTCCACTTAAATTCTCTAAAGTTAGTAAAGGTATGGATGTAGCAATCGCAGGATTTGGGGGCTTGGGTGTAATGGCTTTTAAATACGCAAAAGCAATGGGTGCAAATGTTAGTGTAATAGCTAGAAACGATACTAAAAAAGAAGCAGCTATTAAACTTGGAGCAAGTAATTATTATAATGATATTAATAAGGTTGATAAAAAATTTGATGTAATAATTAGCACAATTCCAAGTAAATACGATGTCTTAGCGTATGCAAGAACTTTAAAATACGGCGGAGAAATGGCAATCGTTGGCTTACCACCAATAAACGAGCAAGTATCAATTAGTCTAAATGCCTTAATTAGAGTAAGTCATAAGAAAATTTATGGCTCATTAATAGGTGGCATTAAAGAAACTAAAGAAATGCTTGAATTTTCATTAAAACACTCAATTTATCCAGAAGTTAAAATCATAAAACCTGATGAAATTAATAAAGCTTATGATGACTTATTGAATAATTCAAATTCTTTTAGATATGTAATTGATTTTAATGAATAAAAATCTAATTTTAAGCCTAATATCTTTAGGCTTAATATCATTTTTAAGCGTATTAATTGAAACTTCTTTAAATGTTACTTTTGCTTATTTAATACAAACTTTTAATATTGATATTAATAAAGCTTCTTTACTTACTTCTATGTTTTTACTAGCAATCACACTTACAATGCCACTAAGCTCATATTTAGTAAATCAAATTAATACTAAAAAACTTTTTATTTTTACTAATTTATTATTTTTAATAAGCCTAATAATTTGCTCAAGTGCAGGTGAGTTTTATATTTTAGTTTTTGCTAGATTTTTACAAGGAATTGCTGCAGGTATTGCTCTACCACTTATGTTTAATATGGTAATTTTTAAAGCTAGTGAAAAATACTTCGGATTTTTAATGGGATTTTGTATATTTTTAGTAGCGACTGCACCTGGTTTTGGGCCAATTTATGGTGGATTTATTATGAAATATTTTCAGTTTAAAGATATTTTTATATTTTTAATACCTTTTTTGGTTTTTGCCTTTGTTTTAGGAATTAAAAATATTCCAAATCTTGGAACAAAATATAAATTAGACTTAAAAGAATATATATTAATTGTATTGCTAGTAATTAGTGTTGCTATAAGTATTAAATATATTTATATTTTATTTTTTAGTATTTTAATTATTTTTATGCTAAATAAAAGCAAAATTATTGCAAGTGCTAAGAATTTGCAATTTTTCTCATCTACTTTAATTGTATTTTTAATGCAATTTTTTGCTTTAAGCTACTCATTAATACTACCGAATTATTTAATTATGAATAAAAATTATGATAATTTTGAAGCTAGTAAAGTAATGCTTTTAGGCTCATTAATTGCTGCTATTTTATCTCCAATAAGCGGATATTTAAGCGATAAATTTGGCTCTTTTAAATTAAGTTTGCTAGGTATTTTTATCATAATAATTGCAAATATTTTATTATTAAATATTGAAGAAAAAACCTTATTAAATCTTTCAATATGTTATTTAATTTATGCTTTCGCACAAGGCTTATCTATGAGTGCTTTAATTTCTTATTCTATAAAAATTTCTAAAGATAAAACAAATGCAAATAATTATATAAATACTTTTCAACAAAGTTTTGGAAGCTATGCTGTGATGATAATATCTATAATTTTTAATAATAATTACGAAATTGGCTTTTTAAATTCTATAAAATTAATACTATTTTTAGCGTGTTTACAATTAATCTTAATTTATTTTGCTTTTAGAAAAAAATCTAGCAATGGTTTTTAATCATTGCTAGATTTTTTATTATATAAACTTATGTAAAGAATGTAAGTGATATAAAATAAGTTGAAAGCTTTATGTGCTCGTTATTTAAGCTTGATTTTTGTAAAATGTAAGTGCTTTACAAAGTGTATAAAATAAGAGTTTTTGCTTTACATTTTATAAAATACTTTCAAAAAACCTTTACAACATACTTTACAAAATCTTTATAAAAGCCCATTAAATCGGCTTTGAAATACTTTTAAAATCTTTTTAAATAAATATATGCAAAAAATATTGCGGGGACATTTGGGAGACATTTTGTCCCCCATAAATAAAATTGTAGCAACATTTTGAGCTACATTTTTTATATTAATCTTGACCATTTCTAACGAATGCAGGTTCGTTAAAATCTCTAGTTTTATAATCTACTTTTATTGTTCCGCCACTTACTTTTTGCATTTCAGGTTGAACTATTTTATAGCTTAACTCTTCTTCACGCTTTTTGCTCTCTTGCTCAATTTTAGCTTTTTGTGCTCTTGTTTCATCAAAACCTGTAGCTATAATAGTAACTTCAACAGCATCAGCTGGCAAGCTAGTATCTAATACATGTCCGCAGAATACATTTAAATCTTCGTTACTAGAATTTGAAATCTCTTCCATTGTCTCAACAAGTTGGAAGAAAGGAATATTTTCACCATAGCTAAAAAATACTATCATAGCTTTAGCATCTTGTAGATTAGTTGTATAATTTTCTAATAATGGAGAATCAATTGCATTTGCATACGCTTCTTTAATAGCATTTTCACCTTCAGCTCTTCCCATTCCCATAAGTGCTGTTCCACGATGGCTCATAACAGAAGTAACATCTGCAAAATCTATATTAGTATCAGCTTCAATTAATAACATTTTAATTATGCCGGTTACAGCATTTACTAAAACATCATTAGCAAATTTGTTAGCTTCTCTAGTATTTAAAGTTTTTGGAACTACTAATTTTAACTTATCATTTTGGATTAATATAACGCAATCGCTTTCTTTTTTTAGCTCTTCTAATCCTTTTTCAGCAGCTTTAATTCTAGCTTTTTCATAGCTAAATGGGAATGTAGCAACAGAAACAACAAGTATGCCTAAAGATTTTGCAATTTTAGCAATTACTGGACCTGCACCAGTGCCAGTTCCACCACCTAGACCTTCGGCGATAAATAATAATTCTGTTCCTGCTAAGCGTTCTTTAATTTCATCTTCAACTTCTTCAGCTGAAATTCTACCTATTTCAGGATTTGCACCAGCTCCACGACCATTTGTCTTCTTTGGTCCTAATTGTATTTTAATGTTTGCTTTTGACCTATTTATATCTTGAATATCAGTATTTGCAATCATAATATCTACATTAGAAATATCAACTTTTAAAGAACTAGCACAAGTTTCTACAATATGATTTATCATATTTCCACCTGCTCCACCAACACCAATTACTTTTATCTTAACGCCGCAATCCATTTCACTCTCCATTACTTTAAAATCTATATTATCACCTAAAATATCAAAATCCATTTCTTAAAATATCCTTTCTATATAAGCACAAACTTTCTTCCAAGATTTAGCAAAAACGCCTTCAGATTTTTCTTCGTTAGAACTAATCTTTAATGACTCTAATACTTCATCTTTGTCATTTTTTTCAACCTTAAGCAATTTTTGTTCCTTAACATCTATATTTGTGTAATAAGAAGTATTGTTTTTAGTTTCTATTTCTTTATCTACCGAAAAATCTATGATTTTTTCTAATTCTGTGGTTTTTTGTCTAGTTAATAAAACACCACTAGAATTAAGCTCATATTTAGTATGAAAACCACAAGAATACATACATAGGCCTAATAAACATGTATATTCAGGCATAGTAAAAATCTCATTATCCCCATAAAATACGCTATTTTTTTCTATAACGGTTCTTACGGCTTTATTGTTAAATTTAGGAGTTGCTCTTTCAGCCATATTGTCTATTTTGAAACAACCTCCAGTTAAAACTACTCTTGAGAAAAATTTCTCATAAGGACTATCATCTATGCTAGCATATATACATTCAAGCATTTCTGTAAGTCTCATATTTACACACTTTGAAACTGATTCAACAGATACTCTATCAAGAGTTTGAGAACCGGTTTTGTAATATTCTACATGGGTGCTATTTTCTTCATCTTTAAATAAAGAAAATTGTAATTTAATTTTATCTGCAACCTCATTGCTAGCGGTAAGATATTTAGCAATATCGCTTGTAATATGCCAAGAACCAAAAGGAAAATAATACATCCATATAATTGAATTATAAGCATATATTGCAATATCACATACTTGCGAACCACAATCAATGATAGCAACACCATTTTCTCTTTCATCGTTATTTAAACAATAAATTGAATTAGCATATATAGAAGATACTAAAACATAGTTTTTTATATCAGCATTTGATAATATTTGCTTTATATTTTCATAATCATTTTTATTCATAGTAATAATATTAGCTTCCAACCTAAAGCTTGAAGCCATCATACCAAGTGGATCTTCAATATTATCAGTATTATTCGCTCTAAATCTATAAGGTAGTATATGAATTGGAATTTGATCGCTATGAATATCTGCAGATGTTCTAGCAGCATTAATTGCTTTTTCTATATCCTTAATCGTAATTGCCGAGCCATTAGCATCTAGCCTTATGTCAGCATATCCGGTTACAGAATTTGTATAAGCTCCACTAACAGAAACAGCAATTTTATCTATATTAATACTTAAATTTTCCTTAACCTTATTTACTGCTTTTTTAATGGAATTACTTGCGTCATTAATGCTTGTAATTTTTCCAGATTTAATTCCGTAAGTTTGTGTATTAGCAACACTAACTACTTTGATACCTTCCCCATCAAAACTAACAATAGCTACTTTTATTAAACTAGAACCAAGATCAATAGCTAAAATATTCAAAATTCACTACCTTTATAATAATTTTTAATTTCATAACGCTTATCTAATTCTTTTATTAAATCATCAAGCATAAGAGTAAAATTAATATTTTTCAACTCATTACTTAAATCAGTATTATTCTTTTCACTTGTATTATCAACTAATTTTTGAGAAAGTATTTCATATACTAATACTTTATCATTTAAAAGCACATAAGATTTTTTAGTATTTTTCAAAAATAACTCGCTCACAAATGTAAAAAATTCTGTATCTGTTAAATCGGTATTATTTTTAGAAACTTTAGATATAAAACCTATATTTTTGCCATTAATTTTATCTTTTTTTAATTCTTCTTCGCCTGTATTTGACAATAATTCTTTAAATTTTAATTCTCTTAAATCTTCTTCTACCATCATTTTAGCTTTTTCAAATTCTAAAGCAGTTGGCTGATTTATTTTATCAAGTCTTACTATGTAATATTTATTATCCATAATAAAAGGCTTACTCATTTCACCTACTTTTAAATCTTTATTTTGTAAAACTAATTCAGAATAAGCATTTTGATTTGTAGTTGATTGGAATTTAATTTCATTATTTTTTAACTTAATATAATCAAGTTTAGCTTCTTTTTCTAACAAACTTAAAGCAAAATCTATCTTAACATCATTTATTGCTAGTTCATATTCTTTAATTTTGCCTTCTTCATCTTTATAATTAAATTTATTATTTTCCCAATAAGCTTTCATATCACTTTCAATTAAATTGTCTAAATTAGGATTTAATGTATATACAGAATAATCATATGATAGTTCAGTTTTATATTCATCTTTATGTTCTTGCCAATAAGACTTTAATTCATCTTCGCTTAATTTGATTTTATCTTCTTCTTTAGACAAATCTATAATTTTTAAATTTATCTCATCTTGCATATTTAAACTAGCATTTGCGATTTCTAATTCTTCTTTATTTGCTGGAACTGCTAGTAATTTTAATAATTTAGAAATTTCTAATTTATTTTTAATTTGATTAGCAAAATCTGCTTCACTCATTCTTAAATTTTTCAAATATGTTAAATATTTACTTTTATCAAATGTTTTATCTTCTTCACTTTTATTAAATAACTCATAGCTAGCTATTGTTTTTACAACTTCTTCTTCACTAGCATAAAATCCCAAATCATAAGCATAATTTAATAATAATTTTTCTCTTATTAATTCCACTAATGCTTGTTTATCCAGTCCTAATTTTAACGCTTGTTCTTCTGTTAATTCACCATTAGATAATTGATTTTGAATATAAAATAATTCGCTATATTTATCATTAAATTCTTTATGTGTTACGCCTAAATTTCCTACTTTTGCTACATATTTGCTTCTTGAACTATTTAAATCTACACTACCCCAACCAACAGTTCCTGCACCAACAAATGCTATAACGCTAATCCAAATTGTAACAACTAAATATTTTTTATGACGCTGCATCCAAGTAATCATTATTTATCCTAATTTCAAGTGTTTTTAAAGAAAAATCCTATCTTATAAGCATTAACAAAGATTTAATTTATAAAGAAATTTTAGCCTGCAAATCTATATCAAAAATTTTAGAAAATAAACCATTAAAATCTCTATCAAAAATCAATAATCCAAAATTCTTTATCATTAAAAAATTAGATTTATTTTTTCTTAATTTATCTATTAAAACATTCATATCTTGCAAAATTAATTCATTTTCTATAAAAATATTTTGATTTTGATATTTCAAACTTGAACCATTACATATTTTCATTATATCTTTAGTGCAAACTACGGCTATCACTTTAGCTTGTGAAAAAGAATTATATATTTTTGAATGTAATTTTACATATTTACAAGCATCATATTGTTTATAATTTTCATTTAATAATAATTTAATAAAGAATGAATTATCATCATTAAATATTGTATTTTTGTTTATTAAAAACGCATTATCTTCAAATCTTGAAGATATAGAACCATTAAGTCCATATATAAAGTCTTTTTCATACATTATTTTTGCGTATTTTTTGATTTCAGCAAACATTATTATATCCTTGTTAAAAAGTTTTATTTATTATATATACAATATTAAATTACAAGGTAAGCATTTGCAAATTCATATTCCCGTTTTAAAAGATGAAGTAGTTAAATTATTTAAAGATTTAGATAATGGTTATTATCTTGACGCGACTTTGGGCTATGCAGGACACGCTAGTGCTATATTAAAAAATAATAATAAACTAAATCTAATAGCATGTGACCAAGATATAGAAGCCATCAATTATTCTAAAGAAAAATTAAAAGAATTTAATGTAGATATTCAAATTTATAAAACAAATTATGAAAATATATTTTCTTTCATTAATAACAAAAATGAAATTAAAGGTGTATTAGCAGATATTGGAGTATCTAGTTTGCAATTAGATAAAGATGATAGGGGTTTTTCTTTTGATTCTAGTGAATTAGATATGAGAATGGATAAAAATAAAGATTTTGATGCAAAAACTCTAATTAATACCTATACTAGCAAGCAACTAAGTGAAATTTTTAAAAATTACGCAGAATTACCAGAAAAACTAGCTTCTGATATAGCTTCAAATATTATCAAAAATAGACCTATTAACTCTTGCAAAGAACTTAGTAAAATAATAGGAAATGCAAAGTTAAACAATCGTAGTGTAAGCCTAAAAACTTTAATATTTCAAGCAATTAGAATTGAAGTAAATGATGAATTAGGAGTGCTTAAAAGATTTTTAGAGCAACTAAAAGAATTTAAAAGTTGTCTAATTTGTATAATTACTTTTCATTCTTTAGAAGATAAAATAGTAAAAGACACTTTTAAAAAATGGGCAAATAATTGCATTTGTGATGAATTTGCAATTAGATGTGAATGTGGTAATAACCATTCCTTAGGAAAAATTATTACTAAAAAACCAATTGAACCTAGCAAAGAAGAAATAAAATATAATTCTAGGTCAAGTTGTGCAAAACTTAGAGCGTTTTATTTAAAATAATGAAAAACATAAGAACAAGTACAGAAGAAAAAGAAGAATTACTAATAAATAAATACCAAGATTATTCTATTTTAGGTTTTAACAAAAGGCTAATATTATTATTTTTTATAATAATGATTATATCAATTAGCTTAGTTTGGGTTAGACTTCAACTCTATGAATCAAGTAAAGTTTATGCTCAATTAAAAGATAAAAGAGAAGTATTAAGCGAAGAAAATAAAGAGCTTAAAAGAAAAATAGAAGCTTTACAATTTAAAAATAAAATTACAAATTATTTTGAAGTGCAATATGGAACTAAATAAACAATATTTTATTAATTCGTATCAAAAATTAAAAGTGTATTTTCATAAATACGACCCTAGTAATTTTTCATTACTATACGCTATGAAAGCTTGTGTTGGACTTGCTATTTGCTTAATCATAAGCTATTTTACAATTCACGAAAACTATACTATTTTTAGTGTTTTGTCTTGTGTTTTTATATTTTATATGAACAATCTTAATTCGGTAGGAACTAAGAAAATATTATATTTGCTAGCTTTTACTTTTTTTGGTTGTTTTTTTGCTCTAGTAGTTCCTTATTTAATCAAACTTGATTTTTTTATGGCAATTCCTAGTTTTATTTGGATTTTCGCTGTTATTTTTGCAGGTGCAATTTCACAAGACGCACTAAAAGTTGGCATATATGCAACCTTACTTGTTATGGCTATGTTAATTAGTGCTAGTCTAAATAATTTTGATTCTTTAGAAGTATTTTATGCGACATTAATTGGCTCTTGCGTAGCAACTATTTTTAGAACTTTTGCATTTTATACTTATGGTGGATTTACTAGAAGAAGTTTTATAATGCTTTTAAATGATTTGATTTATATGAGTGAAAATATGACAAATAGCAAATATGAAATGTGGCAAAATTTATTCGTAACAAGGATAAATGAATTTAAAAGACTTTTTGAAAGTAAATCAGTAAATATAAAAGACTCAAGCCTTATAAGACACCAAGAAATGGCTATGTTTTATTTGCTAAAGTGTGAAGAAATAGCACTTGCTTTATTTTCACTAAGGACATTTTTTAAACAAAATTCAAAAAACGCTCATATAAAAAATATTCAAAATGAAATTATTTTTAATCTTGAAGAATTAAAAAAGATATTTAAAGATGAAAAAGTCAATCTCAAATCATTTTGTCTTGATAGATTAAAACAATTAAATACCTTACCAATATTATGCACCTTAGTAGAGGTTCTTTATTACAAGCTTGAATTATTTAAACAAGGTGGAGCAAAACAATTAACCTTAAAACCAAAAGATAAAAAAATCACAATTAAAACTATTTTAGAAAAGTTTCATTTTGATAATAAGTATTTTAAATTCTCAATAAAAGTTGCATTAGCAACTTCGTTTTCGTTATTTTTAGCATTATTTTTCAAAATTGACCACGGAATTTGGATAGCGATGGGTGTTTTTACAATGTTTAAAGAAACCATCAATTCAACTACAATTAATAATAAAGAAACCATTTATGCAGCACTCATAGGCTTTGCATTAGGACTTTTAATTATTTTTTCAATACATTCAAAATTAATTTTTGTAGTGCTATTTTTATCATATTTTGCTTGTATATATTTTAAGCATTTTCCATATTTTATAGCAACTATTTTTATTATGCTAAATCTTGCTATTTTATTTGCGAGTTTAGGACTTGATTATGAAAGATTACTTGTATATAGATTAATTGATTTTATTGTAGCATTTTTTATAGTTTATACCTTTTCGTATCTTTGGCCTAGCAAAAGCGAAGATGATATAAAACCTACTTTAAAAGACGCAATAAATAATCTTAAAAACTTCTTAAGTGCTGTTATTAAAAAAGAAGATTATTTAAATTATGAAAATAAAATTTTATTAAATATTAAAAGCCTTAAAAACCTTTTATACGAAAGCAGAAACAAGCATAATAAAATTGAACAAATTAGACTACTAGAAGCAGTTTTGGAAATGAATAACTTATGTATATCATTAAATGAGTATTTATATTCAAAATATAATAAAATTCAATTAAAAGAACAATCAGATATTGGAATTTTAATCACTAGATTTAAAATGATGGAAAATATAAGCAATGACTTGCCTTATTATTTTTATGATGAAATAGATGATAAAATTCTAACAAACGATGAGAGAATTAAGTATTTTATAAACCAAATCTCAAAACGCCAAGATATAGTATATAAATATCTAATTGATAACTAAAATCACTCTAATTCAACTTGCTCTAATAATAATTCATCGCCACTTTTAATCTCAACATTATTGCTAGAGCAATTTTTGCAACAAAACTCATTTTTATTTTGAATAAAACTACAATTACAATCTTTGCAAAAAAGTTCAAGTTCTTTTAAAACTACTTCTAATTTAGCATTGAAATAGCTTGAATTATTATCGCTAGTAAAAGCATTGAAAGCTTCTTTAAAATAATGCTCTTCAACCCCACTAAGCCTACCTATACTAACTCTTACTCTAGTAATTTTTGTAGCTTTATTATTTATTCTAATTCTTTCACACTCATCTAAAAGATTATTAACAATTGCCATTTCATGCATTAGCAAATCCTTGGCAATAATTCGCCTTTTGGCATTTGTAAAATCCTACTTCCACCATAGCTATTATTAAGCTTTACTGATGGGCTTTTTGACTTATGCACTACACCTATTATATTTGCAAAATCATTGTATTTTTTTAATTCTTTTAATACATTTTGTGCATCTTCTTTAGAACAAATACAAACAAATGTTCCTTCATTAGCTAATTCTAAAGCATCAAATCCTAATAATTCACAAAGCCCTAAAACCCCATCACTTATACTAATATCACTTTCATTGATTATAAATTCCAAGCCACTTGATTTTGCTAATTCATTTAACACGCTAGATAAACCACCACGAGTAGCGTCTCTTAGACATTTTATATCGTATTTTAAAATATCTCTTACTTCACTATATAAACATTTTGCATCACTCATAATATCGTAGTTAAAACCAAATCTAGCAGCCATTACACAAGCTCCATGCCTTCCTAAATCACCACTTACTATAATAGCGTCGCCTTCTTTTATATTTTTTGTGCTAATTTTATTATTATTAATAAATCCATTTGCATCGCCTATACAAGTTGTATTTATATATATCTTATCAGCCTTACCTTTAGGAACTACCTTTAAATCCCCACACTTAATTCCTACTTCAAATTCTTTTGCAGTATTTGATAAATCATTTAATATTTTTGCTAAATCATCAAGTAAAAAACCTTCTTCTAAAATAAGACCTAAAGTAAGATATTTAGGCTTTGCTCCCATCATCAAAACATCATTTATAGAACCACAAGCTGCGATTTTACCTATATTTGCACCATTAATAAAAATTGGGTCAAGCACAAAAGAATCAGTTGAAAAAGCAATTTTAGAAAAACCATCACACACAGCAGCATCTTCGCTAAGTCCTTGAGAATTATCAGCATGAATATGTTTTAAAATAAAATTATTTAAAAACTCATTCATCTCATCTCCGCCACCACCATAGCTTAATAAAACTTGCTTTTGCATAATATTTCCTTTAATTTCCTATTGTGTAATCTCTTACTAATCTAATTTTTGCTACTTTTGATAAAGCTTCTCCTGTCTCAACACTAATTCTTGCTAAAACGGTGTTTTTATCAAATTTTAACGCTTTAGAGCTATCAACTTTTGTATATTCTATTGTGATTAAATATTTTCTATCACTATTACTAGGGTAATAGTAATTCTCGGTTATTTTTGCGTTTGACATAATACCTGAATTAACTATAGGATCACCTGATTCAAACCATCTACTTAATGCCTTTGCTCTAGCCCCGTCCATTATAAGTTCAACTTGCTCTTTAAGATAAGCTCTAGCTGCAAATGACACGGTGCTTTTTGATGATTGCAGTGTTAAAACTCCAACAACGCTTACTAAAATAATAAATATAATAGCAGTTATCATACTAAAACCTGATTTTTTCATATTATTACCCCACTTTTGCAAACTTTAAGGCTTGTCTTTTTAGTAATAAAACTACCTGGCAAATCATTTACTTCTAAGCATAATTTAATTTTAGTAACGCCGTTATTATTACTAATAATAAAATCACTAACATTATTTACAAGTGTTACTTTATCAATGCTATTTGTTGAGAAATTTGGTCTTTTATCTTTAAAATCATAACTATAATATTTTAATTCACCATCTTCAAACTTAATACCTTCAATCTTATCAACTAGTACATATACATTACTAATTGTAAAAATCTTATCACTTAGTTTTAGTTCAATTTTTGCATAATCTTCTTTCTTACCACTACCAACATTTCTTTCAGCTATTTCTAAATCATACAAATCTTTTTCCATAAAAGAAGTTGAAGTTGCTATATTATCCCCTAAAAAATATACGCCTAACTTATCTCCTAAAGAATACGAATTAATAATTTTAGTATTAATACCTTTTTGTTTATGAGAAAAACAATTAAAATAATTTGTTCCATCATAGCAACTTGCTTTATCATTTACAGCTGCATTAATAACGCTTCTAGTTTCATTAAGCCCGTCCCATTTATTATGCTTTTTATCAATAATAGCAATTCTAGCCCATTCAAAAATCTTAAAATCTTTCTTTAAAGAATCATCTTCAATATTAAAAACAAACTTACAATCAGTTACAGAATTTACACATTCAGAATTTTCAGCTTTTTTAAGTCTAAAGCTATTTTTAATGGCATTGTTTAGGTGTGTTGTTAAAAAGTCCATAGTAGCTTGAGATTTAAGCTCAAGTTCATTTAATGCTCTAACTCTTTGTTCGTTATCGTAAGAAAATTTAATAATCTCAATTCCAAGCCCTGCAATTATTCCTAAAATAACAATAACAACAATTAATTCTATTATCGTAAAAGCCTTTTTCATCTACTTCCTTATAAACTTAAATAATTTTTTAATTTTGCTTCATTAGTGCTATCCCAAGTGGTATCACTAGTCTTCATTGCATATTGGCTATAAATACTATCTAATCTTCCAAATTTATTAAAAAATACATCAAATGATACAATAGGATTAGCTCCATCTAAAATCTGCATTTGACCTACATACATTGTGCTAGTCCCGCCTATATCTCCACATATACTATTTGTTGATATAGCACAATCAGCAGGGGTTTTAAAACCAAATTTATAAGATGAATCTATTTTTGAATACTTACCATATTCATATTTTATATTTTGACCTAAAACATTAGAAAAGCTTACATTTTTTTGATTATTTATAGAAATATTATTGATATTTGCAGCACTTCCTGATGAAGTAGCATAATATCTTGAATTAATATTAATTTGATTTAACTCATCAACTTTATAAGTTATCTTACCTTGTAAAGCAGGAGTTAATATATATTGAGATAATAAGCTATTGGTTTTGTATTCATCATAAGCTATATTAGAATTATCATAAGGTAGATTTCTAATAAGTCCATAAAGCTCTTTTACTTCATAAAAATATTCTTGTTTATAACCTACCTCATCGCCTTCTAAACTAGCATTAACTATTTTTGGAATAGCTGCTAAGCTAATTCCAATTACAACCATAGAAAATATAAGCTCAATTAATGAAAAGCCTTTTTTCATCCACGAACCCTTTCATATTCTTTCATATATTCACCTAAAATTTTAACTTTTTCTAAACTAGCACTATTGTAAATACTAGCTCTTAATCCGCCAAGTTTTTTATGACCTTTTAAACCTAGCATATTGTGTTCTTTAGCAGCTTTACTCCAAAATTCTAAGTCTAATTCATCATTTCCTGTAGTAAAGCAAACATTCATAACTGATCTATCATCATTATTTACATAAGCTTTGTAAAAATTACTATTATCAATAATATCATAAAGATATTTAGCTTTTATTTCATTTTCTTGATTAATTGCATCAAGTCCGCCCTTAGCCTTAATCCATTTCATAATTTTTGCATATACATAAATAGCAAATGTAGGCGGAGTATTAAATAAAGAATTATTATCTGCATAAGTGTTGTAATTAAACATTTTAGGCATAGTTTTATTTTTACTGCGTTCTAATAAGTCTTTTCTAATAATTAAACATGCAAATCCTGCTATACCAGCATTTTTTTGAACTCCACCATATAAAACACCTATATTTGAAAAGTCTAATTTCTTAGAAAAAAAGTCCGAACTAGCATCAATAATCAAAGGAGAATTTGAAATAGGAAGTTGCTTATATTGAGTTCCATGCACCGTGTTATTTGAACAAATATAAGTATAAGAACTATCATTATTTAAAGCAATTTTTGGAATATAATTATATTTACTATCTTTTGAACTAGCTACGATTTTTGCATTTACTCCAGCTAAGATAGCTTCTTCGCAAGCTTTTTGCGTCCATACATCAGTATCAATGTATTCACAAGGCTTATTATCTAGGCTAAAATTCATAGCCAATAAGCTAAATTGCATAGTAGCACCACCTTGAACGAAAATTACTTCATAATCATCATTTATTCCATAAAGCTCTTTTGCATCTTTAATAGCGTCATTGTGCATTTGCTCATAATAACTTGAGCGATGACTAATTTCCATAATAGAAAAGCCGTTATTTTTATAACTTAATAATTCTTCTTGAATTTCTTTTAAAACCTCTAATGGTAATTCAGATGGTCCTGCACTAAAATTGTATTGTCTCATTTTTACTCCTTTATAATCTTTGCTATTTTTACACAATCAATTGATTTTAGCGTGATTTCATCACCTTCTTTTAAAGCACTAAGTTTTATGCCTTTATTATCTTTCATAACTCTAGCATACTCTTTAATGCTTTCTAAGAATGATTGATGAGTGCTTAAAATCTTTTGATAATTGTTTATTTTTACATATTTTTCTTTAAATTTAGGTTTAAAGTTGTTATTTAATAATATTTTTTGATTTTCTAGTTTGTCTTTTGCTAGTTTTATTTTAAAATCAATGATATTTTTACTCTTTATAAAATCATTTAAAGATTGATTTTTATTTAAAATAGCCTTATTAAAAGATTGCTTTGCTAGTTTTTCATATTGATTTAGGCTAAATTGCATACTTGAAATATTACTTTTAAGCTTTGTGATATTTATCTTATTTTCATAAATATTATAAAGCTTTTCTTTATTTTCTAAGGCTTTATGAAAATTATTATTTAAAATAGTTTTTTGATTATTTAAAATTAGCTCATTTTGTTTTAAAATATTTTTTAGCTTATTTTGAAATAAAGTCTTTTTATTTAAAAGATTATTTTTATATGAATTAAATTTAAAATTCACTTCTTTTTTAGAAAATTTACTTGCTAAATATAAATAATTTTGCTCTTTTTTATCCAAATGTTTTTTAATAGTTGAATTAAAATAATTTTGCAAATTATCTAAATCTAGCATTCTATCAAACTTATTATAAACCAAGCTTTGCATAGCCGCAGTTGGGGTTGCATAATACTTACTAGCTGCTAAATCGCTTAAATGAGTATCTATTTCGTGTCCTAAACCCGTAATTATTGGGATTTTAGATGCTACGATTTGTCTTACTAAAGCTTCATCATTAAAGCAAAATAAATCTTCTTTACTACCACCGCCACGAGCTATTAATATAACATCAAAATCAAATTCATTAGCCTTTTTAATACACTCAATTACTCTTTTACTAGCATTTTCTCCTTGCATTAAACTATCAAAAAACACTAATTTTATTAAATAAGCTTCGTTGTTTTCATAAACTCTTAAAATATCTTTAGCAGCAGCTGAATTAATAGCTGTAATTACTGCAATTTTTTTAATATTTTTTGGAATTTGTTTTTTATAAATATCTAAAAACAAACCTTCATCTTTTAATTTCTTATAAAGCTCATTAAAAGCTGCTTGTAATTTACCCAATCCATCGGCTAATTCATAATCAGTGCAGTTTAATTGATACTTTCCACTAGCAGGATATATGGTAAGTTTTCCAATGGCTATTATTTTATTGCCTACTATTAAATTAGCCTTACCTTTGTTATAGCTTGAAAACATAGTGCAATCAAGGCTTGATAACTCATCTTTAATAGTAAAATACCAATGCCCTGAAGTATGATTTGTAATCTTACTAACTTCTCCTTGAATTGCGATATTTAAAAAAGTATTTTCTAAATTATTTTTAGCAAGATTATTAATTTCGCTTACACTAAAATATGTTTTTTCTAGTTTATTTGCTAACATTTTTACTCGCTATAAACAATGAACTAACTCCAAAACTATAAGTTTTGAAAAGTTTTAAATCAAAATTATGCTCTTTTAATTTATCTTTAAATTCATCATTTGAGTAAAAATCATCAATAGAATTAGGTAAATATTCATAAGCTGCTTTGTTTTTGCTTAAAATTCCACCTATTATAGGTAATATTTTTTTTAGATAAAAATCACGGAAAAATCCTATTATACCGCCCTTTTCTCTTTTAAAAAACTCTAATACTAAAAGCGTTCCATTAGGCTTTAGCACTCTTTTAAATTCTTCCAATGCTTCATCTTTTTCAACCACATTTCTAAAACCATAACTAATAGTAATTAAATCTATGCTTTCATTATCTAATGGTAAATTATTTGCATAGCCTAATTTAAAATCAATTTCTAAATGACGCTTTTTAGCCACTTCTAGCATTCCACTACTTGGGTCAATCCCTACAACCTTTGCATTTGGAATTTTACTTAGCAAAACACACATATCGCCTGTCCCACAAGCAATATCAGCTATATTTAAATTAGAATTTAAATTAAGAAAATCTTTAACCTTACTAATCGCATCAAATCTCCATTTTGCATCGATGCCAAAACTTAAAACCTTATTAGCTTTATCATAACTTGGAGCTATTTCATTAAACATTTCTACTATTTTTTCTTGTTTTTGCATATTTATCCTAAATAATAAGTTCTAGCTATTTTACTAATTTTTCTAGCTATTTTTTTAACGCTTTTATTTTTTGCTAATTTTTCTTGAAAATCTAATTTTTTATGAGTTTTAAAAAAGCTTAAAAATTCAAGCAATATTATTAATTTTTCGCAACTTTCATTAAATCTTAATACTTTTATAGCTTCTTTTCTTAAAACTTTTGAAAAGATTTTTACAAAATTGACCTTAGCACAATTTGTGGTATAAAAATTATTTTCATCTAAAATAATACAAGATAAATTATCATAAAAATTATCATTTTTATTGATAGTTTTTATTATATTTTCTTCGTAAATAAAAGAGAATAAATTAAGAATTTCTTTTATTATCTCTTGCTTAGAATTAATACTCAAATAAAACAAATATATCCTTAAAGCAAGTCCTATGCTAATGCTTAAATCCCTTGATTTAAGCCCATAAGTTAAAAATATTTTTAATCTTTCATATTCACTAAAACTAAGTCCATCTTGAGAATTTTCATCAAATAAAGTGCAGATATAAAAATTATTAAATTGTTCTATCATCTTGCCTTGAGTGATGGCTCTTTTGTATTTTAAACTTTTGCTTTTTACTTCATTTAAGCTAAGCTCACTCGTATGATATTCTATGTCAGCTCTTGATAAATTAGCTTTTAAAAAATGTAAATTGCTATCAATTATATCAAGTTTATAAAGACTATTTTCAAATAAACAAAAACTATCTTTAAGCTTTTTAAACTCTAAATTACTCTCTAAGGTAAAAAAGAGAAAGTGTTTTAAAATACTCACCTAAACTCCTTTTTTATCTTATTTTAACTTATATTATTTGCAATTTGAACAAGTTGCCAAAAACGCTGTAATTTTAATACTTTCTATAGGATTATCTAACTTAGTTTGTAAAGTTTGTTGATATTTATCAAGTCCAGCCTTAACTTTATCTAAATCAAAAACACTTTTACAATTATTACAAACCAAATGAATATGTTCGTATTCATATATATCGTATTTTGATTTATCATTAGGGATTGAAATCTCAACCACTAAACCCTCATCAATCATAGTGCTAAGATTTTTATAAACAGTAGCAAGTGAAATTGCAGGATATTCAACCTTTATTTGCTCGTATAATTCATCAATACTAGGGTGTTCGTGTTTTGATAAAACTTTTAAAATGCTTATTCTTTGCGGAGTTGCTTTTAGCTTTCTATCCTTTAAAATCTCTAAAAACTTCATATTTACCTTTACCAAATAATATTTTTTATTAAATGCGAAAGAATACTATAAATAACTTAATATTTCTAGTCATTAATTAAGTTATTTTAAATTTGTAATATTTTTGTAAGGAGAAAAAATGAAAGCGAAAATCATTTATTGTAATGCTTGAAAATATGAACCACAAGCTGCAAGGGTTGCAGATGAATTAATTGGTGAATTTCAAGGAATAGAAGTAGAATTTGAAATAGGAAGTAAAGGCGATTTTATAGTTATTTGTGATAATGAGAAAATATATTCAAAAAATGAATTAATAGGTTGTGATAGCAAAAGATTTCCACATATTAATGAGATTAATTCACTTATTAAAGCCTATAGATAATTAAAGAATTTAATTTTAAATTCTTTAATTACAAATCAATTCTTACTAATTTATAATCAGGGTCAAACCTAAATGATAATAAATTTTCATATATTCCAAAAAGTATCATAAAGGTTACAAAAGAGCTTCCACCATAGCTAAAAAACGGCAGTGGCACTCCAACAACAGGAGCAAACCCTATAGTCATAGATACATTAACCCCAACATAAATAAATATTAATATGGATAGAGCTGATGTGAAAGTTTTAGCAAAATAATCTTTTTTAAGCTTTTTATTAAAGCTTAGCAAATGTAAAATCAGTAATAAATATAATCCTAAAAGCAAGCAAGCACCTAAAAATCCGTATCTTTCAATAGTATATGCAAAAATAAAATCACTCGTGCTAATTGGTAAGAATTTAAAATGAGTTTGAGTAGCATCATCTTTGCTTTTACCATTTATTCCACCACTTCCTATTGCTATCATACTTTGTCTTACTTGATAGCTTGGTTTTTCACTTAAAAAATCGGTAATTCTTTTCTTTTGGTAATCATTTAAATTATCATAGACAATAGGAGCTATTGGCATACAAATTCCAAGCAATAATGCCCCTGTTAAAATAATTTTATGATGAATGCCCACTAAAAACAATGTAACATAGCCAACTATTAAAATAATTAAAGCAGAACCTAAATCAGGCTCACTTTTAATAAGAACAAAAGGTAAAATTATATAAAAACTAATTTTGCAAAAATCTTTAAATCTATATCCATCATCAGGTGGAGGATTATGTCTAATTAAATAAGCAAGCATTAATAAAAACGCAGGTTTAAAAATCTCACTAGGCTGAATCGTAAATCTTGTAAAAGGAATTTCAAGCCATCTAGTAGCTCCTAATTTAGTAGCACCTAAAACATCAACTAATAATAATAAACCTATACAAAACCAGTAAAAAAAAGGAATAAGCCATTCAATTTTTTTAATTGGTAATAAAAAAAATATAAAAAAAGCAAAAAACCCTACAATCACATATATAATTTGTTTATGCGCTAAAACTTCATTCGCCTCATTCATTAATAAAAATGAAAAAATTATTATTGGAAATACGAGCAATGGCAATATAAAATCAAAGTGGGTTAAAATTTTACCATCTAGTTTTATCAATTTACAACCTTTTGCTAAATTTGTTTATGAATATGATTTAAAAAGGTTAATATTGAGTAAGATTGTAGCAAGTGAAATTGAAAGAATTGATATATATTTAGCTAAAGTTTTAGGACAAAGTCGCTCACAAATTTCTAATCTAATAAAAAATCAAAATGTATTAGTAAATAATAAAGTAATTAAAAGCTCATATAAACTAAATATAAATGATGAAATAGAGATTAATTACCCTGATATAAAAGATATAAATATTAAATATGAAGCTAATTTTGATGTAGAAATTCTGTATGAAGATGAGTATATGCTAGTAGTAAATAAGCCAAATAATGTAGCAACTCACGGCTGCTCTTCTTTAAAAGAAGCATCACTAGTAGAATGGCTACTTGAGAGAAATTATAAACTAGCTGATATCAACGGCAAAATAAGAGCAGGAATAGTGCATAGACTTGATAAAGATACTAGCGGAGTTATGCTAGTAGCTAAAAGCAATGAAGCATATTTTAGCTTAGCAAATCAGATTAAAAATAGAGAAGTAAATAGAATTTATCTAGCAGTTACAAACCACGCAATAAATCAAAATCATATAGAAAAATATATAAAAAGAAATGAGAATAATAGATTAAAAATGCAATCTTTAAGCAAAGATGAATGTATTAAAAAATACGGCTTAAATGAAGATAGATGGGGCAAATGGGCTAGAACTCATTTTATAAATCTTGCAAATACAAATGATAAAGCTTTAATTTCAGCAAAATTAGAAAGCGGTAGAACTCATCAAATAAGAACCCATCTAGCAAGTGTAAATAGATATATTTTAGGAGATAGTATTTATGCTGATGAGAGCAGTAAAAATAAAGCAAATAGATTAATGCTACATTCATTTTATATAAATTACACTCATCCAATAACAAATAATTTTATGGAATTTTATTCAAGTAATTGTTTGAGTTTTAATGAAGTTATTAAAGATTTTAAAGATATAAAACTTGACTTAAATCTAGCTCATAATTTATTAAATCAATTTAGTAATAATTTGGAATAGGATATGCTTATAAATCATTATTCATACTTAGTATAATTAAATCTTTACACGAAAGGCAAAATATGAAGAAAATTATTAAAATAAGTTTATTTACAGCTTTTATTATAGGTTTTAATGCGTGCTCTAGCACAACAAGTCTTAGTGAAATTGCTCCGATTGATAATCTTACTATGGTAAATAATATAAGAACTCTTCAAGGTATGAGAGAAATAGGATTTGAGTGGGACCCTATATATGATCAAAATATAGATGGTTATAAGATTTATAGAAAAGAGCTAAATGATGAAAATGCAAAAGACAAACTAATCGCTACTATAAATGATAGATATGCAACTCATTATTCTGATAATAATTTAAATCCTGATACTAGCTACGCTTATACTTTCGTAACTTTTAATAAAGAAGGTAATTCAAAACTATCTACTATAAATGTAAAAACTATAGGAAAAATTGAACCAGTTACATTCATTCAAGCAATAGCAGGACTTCCTAATAAAATCAAAATAATTTGGAGACCGCATACTGATTCAAGAGTTGTAAAATATAATATTTATAAACAAGACGCTAATTCTGATAAGTGGTATAAAGTAGCAACTATTAATAATCGCTTAAGTGCTGAATATTTAGACGAAGTTAAAGCAAATCTATATGCTAAATACAAAGTAACTGCACTAACTTATAACGGAGTTGAAAGTGATGCTAGTGCTGAAGTTGAAGCAATTAGTAAAGTTTTACCACCACAAATTGTAAATATCAATGTAACCACAAACCTACCTAAAAAAATAATTCTTACTTGGGACGCTCCTAAATATGAAGATTTTTCTCATTATAAAATATATTATTCAAAAGCATCTTTATTACCATTTTTTGAGCTAGCTACAACTACAGAAAATAGCTATGAGGATAATATAGGAGATGATGGAGTAAGCAGATATTATTATGTAACTATGATAGATAAAGACGGACTTGAGAGTGCAAAAACTGGCGTAAATGTAGTTGGAATGAGCCTTGATAAACCTAAAACTCCTGCTCTTACAGGATTTGAATTACAAAATGAAAATACACTAAAAATAAAATGGATTAGCACGGATAATCGTATAAGAACCTATAAACTTATTAAAAATTCAACAGAAGTTGCAAACGGAATACAAAATGATTATTATGTAGATACTACATATGTGCCTGGAGATGTTTATCAAATAATTGGCGTTGATGAATTTGGAATAGAATCAAAACCTAGTTCAAAATTGAGTGTTAAATAATGCCAAATTTTAAAGCAAAATATATAAAGAATTTAACCTTGCCAATTAGTGTTGGGGAGATTGAATTTAAATTTAAAACAAAAACACAATTAGGCAAAACTTTAGTTTATACTAGTATTAATAATTCTAGTTTTTTTATAGAACTTAACGAAAAAAATAATGATTTTGTAGTAAAAATTGATAAATTAACAAAAATTACCGACTTAGCCTTAATGCAAAAAGCCTTAGAAGCATTTGAAAAAACATTTTGTGATGAAATCATATCAAAAGCATATCATTATAATAAATTTAAAGAATTAGCAAGTAATGTCATATCATCTCCTAAGGACTTTAAAGAATTAATTAATTCATTAGATAATGCTTATTTAGAGATAGGTTTTGGTTCAGGAAGACATTTGCTATATCAAGCAAAAAATAATCCTCAAAATACTTATATAGGAATAGAAATTCATAAACCTAGTCTTATTCAAGTAAGTAAATTAGCTAAAGATTTAAAGAATATATATTTATTAGATTTTGATGCAAGAATAGCTATAAAAGAATTAAATAATAGTTGTTTAAATGGAATATATTTGCATTTTCCTGTGCCTTGGGACGACGCTCCTTATAGAAGAGTTGTATCAAATGAATTTAAAAACGAGTGCGAAAGAGTATTAAAAGAAAATGGATTTTTTGAATTAAGAAGCGATAGTTTAATGTATGCAGAATATACAAAAAATATTTTTTCTGATTTAGACTATGATTATTTTAAAAATAAAGACGCAAGGATAATAAGCAAATACGAAAGTCGTTGGCTTAAAATGAATAAAGATATATATGATTTTGTTTGCTATGTGAGAAATAAAAAGAATTTAAATCAAGAAATCATAAATCAAAAAATTAATTTCAAAATTGATTTTAATAAACTTAATTTTATAAAACATATCGATGAAGATTTTTTCTTAAAAATATCAAGAATTTATGAATGTGATAATGCAAAAATCATTCAAATAGCTTATGGTGGATTTGACACACCAAGTAGCTCTTATTTGTTATGTAAAGAAAATGAAGAATTTGAGTTTTTGTTTCACGACTTTTGCCCAAATACTTTAAATTTAAAAGCATTTATTAAATTAAAAGAGTTTTTACAATGAAAAGCAATGCTACTTTAATAAATGCCAATAATTTAACTCTAGCCTACAATAATGAAATAGTATTGCATAATATAAATTTTAGTGCTAATGAAGGTGATTTTATATTTATCACCGGTAAAAGTGGTAGCGGGAAAACAACATTGCTTAAAAGTTTTTTTGGAGAATTTAGCGAATTTAGTGGGGATTTGCATGTTTTGTTTAAAAATATGGGAAATATTAGCAATGCTGAATTGTTAAAACTTAGAAGAAAATTAGGAATAATTTTTCAAGATTATAAACTAATTAACGAGCTAAATGTAAGCGATAATATAGCATTACCTTTAAAAATAGCTGGCGTTAAAAATGAACAAATCAGCAAGCATGTAGATGTGTTATTAAAATACACAAAACTTCAGCATAAAGCTAAAAAAATGCCTTTAGAATTAAGTGGCGGAGAGCAGCAAAGAATAGCCCTTGCAAGAGCAATCATACACAATCCTAAAATAATAATTTGTGATGAGCCAACAGGAAATCTTGATATTCATTCAGCTGATATTATTTGGCAATTACTAAACGCTGCTAGAAATACATTCAATGCTTGCATTATCGCAGTAACTCATCAAATTCCACCTAGAATTGATTTTAATTATAGGCATTTAAATATAGAAAATGGGGTTTTGAATGAATTTATTTAAAACACATATTAGTTTTATTTTTCCACTTTTTATTATATGTTTTTGTTTTCAATTTGCCTTTTTTATTGATGAATTAATAAAAGATTATGAAACCAAATTAAATAAAGATTACAGCGTAGTATTAGTAAGCGAGCTTGAAATTCAAGCAGTTGATTTAGCTAATATTGAGTATTTTTCAAGTATTAATGAATTAGACCCTAGTGAAATTCTTAATAAATTAAAAAAAGATATAACAAATGCTAATTTAAATACCTTAAAATCAAAACTACCGAAATTTTATAATATTAGCTTTACTAAATTTATTAATGAAAACGAAATAAATCAAATCAAAAAACAACTATTAAAAATACCGAATGTTTTAAAAGTAGAAACATTCTCAAAAACACACATTAAAATATATAAACTATTAAATATTATAAAACTAATCTCTTATATATGTTTAATTTGCATAAGCATATTATCTATTGCTTTATTTATAAAACAAATAAAAATTTTTAAATACGAGCACGAAAATAGAATTTATATTCTTAATTTATTTGGGGCAAATTTCTTCCAAAGAGCTGCACCAATGCTTAAGATTGTATTTGTAGATAATATAATTTGTTTTGCTTTATTATTTGCGTTTTTTATTAATTTTAATAATATCTCTTATATAAAAGAATTTTTAGCAAAACTTGATATAGATTTACCGCAAATTGATTTTTTACCTAGCTTAATTGAAGTAAGCTCTTATTCTTTACTAGCTTCATTACTATGTATAATGATTGTAATGTTTAAGGTAAAAAGACAATGAAAAAACTTCTAATAGTTTTGTTTAGCTTAAGTTTATTTGCAAATCAAATAGAAAACAACACAAAAAAACTAGAGCAAACTCAAAATGAAAAAGAACAAATATCAAAAAAATTAGAAGATTTGGCAAGTGAAATAATTGAAGGGGAACAAAAATTAAAAGAAATAAATGAAAAAGTTAAAAAAACTTCAAATATAACAGCAGAATTACAAGAACTTGTAAATGCTCAAAATGGAGAATTAAATACATTTATCACACAAAATAAAGAGCTAATGAAAGATAAAGAGAAATTAGGTGCTAAATTAGTTGAAATAATTGCTAAGGATTTTTCGTATGATTTAATAGCACCAAAAGATTTAATTGATAGCTCAATGAGTATAGTTTCTATTGAAGTATTAAACACACTTTCTGAAGTTTTGAATAATGAGCTTTATAAAATTTCAAAAGATTATGCAAGAACGCAACAACAAATTGATTATAAGCAAAAAAAAATTAGTGAAATGAATGTAAATATTGATAATTATAAAAAACAAGCAAAAGAATTAAGCGAACTTAAAAAACGCCAAGAGAATTTAATTTCTAAACAAAAACAAGATGAAAAAATATATAAACAACGCCTAACAAATTTACAAAAACAACAAGATGAAATTAGAGCAACTTTGGCTAAATTAAAAATCATAGAAAATGAAAAATCAAATAAAAAATCAAGTCAAACTACACAAGTAAAACATTCTGATACCTTAAGTTATGATGGAAAAGTAGCAAAATATACAGGAGCAAAAACTATAGCACCTTTGGTTGATTTTAGTGTAAAACAAAAATTTGGAGATTACATAGACCCTATATATAAATTAAAAATATTTAATGAAAATGTAGTGCTACGCTCAAATACGCCTGATGCCAATGTAAGAGTAGTATTTGATGGAAAAGTAGTTTTTGCAAATGATACTGCAGTCCTTGATAAGGTTGTAATTGTTGAACACGCAAATGGAATTCACACAATATACGCTCACTTATCAAAATTTAGCAAACTTGCAAAGGTTGGAGAAGTATTAAAAAAAGGAAACATTGTTGGAAAAGTTGAAAGGGATTTAACTTTTGAAGTTACACAAAAAAACTACCACATAAATCCGTTAGAACTAATCAACAATTAAATTATAGTTATACTTTTAAGTATTTATACGCAAATAACATTAGTAATGCCAAAAATAATACAAAAAATCCTTGCATACTAAAATACAATTCATAACTAATATTATCAATATATTTTGCAATAATTCCTTCAATTCCTTGTGCGGCACCAGAACATAAAAACCAAATTCCCATAGTGCTTGAATTAAATCCACTTGGAGTTAATTTTGATACTATGCTAAGTCCTAAAACCCCTATGCTTGTTTGAGAAATACCCAACATAAAATAAGTAATTAATATATAAAATGGATTAATAAAATCATCTTTACTAAGCATTCCTAAAACAATAAATGAACTAGCAGCAATAATCATAGCAGCTGGTATAATTAATGCTTCATTAATTGAGCTTTTTTTACTTATAAAACTTAAAAGCATACTTGTAAAAATACTGACTAAAAACATAAAAGCTAAATACCAACTAGCTGGAATTTGATAATTTAAAATACTAAAAGAAACCTTACTTTTAATTAAAATATTTAAAGTATTAAAGCTTTGAAAAATCAACATATAAAAAAACACAGCAGCTATTAAATAAAAAGCTAATTTTTTAAAATTATTTTTTGTTGGTATTTTTCTATAAATAAAAATATAAAAAATTATTAAAATTAAAATTGAAAAAATACTTATAATTTTACTAACCACCAAAAGTTCTTGAGTAGCTAAAAATGCAATAAATAAAAATATCAAAATAAGCATAGCTATATTATTTTTAAAAAAATCATATTTTATAGGTTCGCTAGATATATATTTTGAATTATAAAAAAATACTAAAATAGCACAAAATACACTAAAAAATGATATGAAAAATGCTAAATTATAAGAATGTAGTATTAAAAGACCAGCACTAATTTGCCCCAAAAAACATCCTATATTTACAAAAATATAAAACATACTAAATACATACTCGCTATCATTAGGATAACTTTTAGATAACAAACTTGTAATATTTGACTTGATTAATACACTACCAAAAATAATGCAAAAAAGAGATATTGTTAATAAATCAAAAGTTAAACACAAATACCCTAAAGTAAGAAAAATAATTCCTAAAATTACACATCTTTTTGCACCTAAGCAAAAATCACTTAAATATGCTCCAAATATACCAAAAGCATAAATGGCAGCACCCAAACTTGCACTTATTGCACTTGCTTCACCTTTAGAAAAAGAAAATGTATCCATTAAATAAAATACAAAAATACCTAAAAAGCCTAAAAAGGCAAATCTTTCTAGGGCTTCTATGTAACATATTGGTAATAGTGGTTTTAACTTATTTTTTGACATCGTTTTCTCCTAAAGAAAATCTTGAAGCCTAAGAAAGATTTAATTCTATTAAATTTAAAGGAGGTGGTGGATTTACCAGGACTCGAACCTGGGACCAACCGGTTATGAGCCGGTTGCTCTAACCAACTGAGCTATAAATCCTCCGTGATTAAAAGCTGTTATTATATATTTAAAAACTTAAAAATTACTTAAACAATAAAATTTTTATCTTTTTTATAGGCTTTTATTGAATATTACAAAATAACCCATAAAAACCTATAGGCATTTATAAAAAATATAAATGCCTAATCATATTACATAGCAATGAAATTCTTAGGATTAAAATACTCAAGGTTAAAGGCATTTGCCACACCTTCGTGAGTGCAGTGTCCTTTATGTGTATTTAAACCATATCTTAAACTTTCAAAACAAGTTATAGCACCAATTACTCCAAGGTTTGCTATTTTAATTCCATAAGGAGTTGTAGCGTTTAATAGTGCTAAAGTAGCTGTTTTTGCAACTGCTCCTGGCATATTACCAACTGCATAATGAATTATACCATCAACTTCATAAATAGGGTTTGTATGAGTTGTTGCACGGCTTGTCTCAAAACAACCGCCTTGATCAATCGCAACATCAACTATAACAGCACCTTTTTTCATATGCTTTAAATGTTTTCTAGATAATAATTTAGGAGTTTTTGCTCCCGGAACTAAAGCTGCTCCAATTACTACATCAGCATCTTTTATACTATCTAATATATTTGAAATATTACTATATAAAGTAGTAATCTTACCATTAAATACATGGTCAATATAATCTAGTCTATTAGCATCACGACCTAAAATCACAACTTCAGCTCCCATACCAAAAGCAAGTTGAGCAGCATTAAGCCCTACCATACCACTACCTAAAATTACAACTTTTCCTTTTTTAACACCAGTTAGACCACTAAGCAGCATTCCATTACCACCATAAGTTTTTTCTAAATACTTACAACCTTGAATTACCGCTAAACGACCAGCAATAGCACTCATAGGAGCTAAGCAAGGAAGATTTTTACCTTCTTGAATCGTCTCATAAGCAAATGCTGATATTTCTTTATCTATTAACATTTTTGTAAGTTTTTCATCTGCTGCTAAATGTAAATATGTATATAAAATCTGTCCTTTTTTAAAATACTTATATTCACTTTCAATTGGTTCTTTTACTTTAATAATCATTCCAGCTTTTTCAAAAATTTCTTCTTTAGTTAAAATCTTTGCTCCGGCTTTTATATATTCTTCATCACTTATATCAATACCAGCACCGGCTTTACTTTCTACTAAAACTTCATGTCCATGATTTATATATTCAATAACATCTAAAGGCGTTAAGCCAACTCTATATTCTTGGTCTTTAATTTCTTTTAAACAACCTATAATCATTTATACTCCTTTTGTGATAAAGGAGTATGATATAAAAAAAATAAAAACTTCAAAAGATTTTTTTAAAAAAATTATAAAAAGTGTTACGAATTTACAAGTTATATGTTTTCTAGCATATGAACTATTACAATTTTAAACGCTAAAAATAAAAGTAGCAAGCTTCCTATTGGTTGTAAAATTTTTTTATTAACTTTCATTTTGCTTATAAACAAACTAGAAAAACACATAAAAAATGTAACTAAAGCTATTAATACAGAAGAAATAAATAAATTATATTCCAAAGAAAATATCATAAGTCCTGCACCTAAAGCATCAATACTAGTTACTATACTAAGCAAAAACAACGACCCATAACTAATATCAATATTCTCATTTTCATTATCTAAAAATTCTTTAAATAATTTATAAGCTAAAAATGCAAAAACTACAAAAATCAAATAGTGATCAATTGCTTGAATTAACTTCATATATCTTACATTTAGTAAATAAGTTACATAATATCCTAAAATAGGCATTAAAACCTGAAAACAAGCAGATAATATACTAAAAACTAATAATTTTTTTAAAGATTGTTTTTGTAGCACTAAGCAAATACTTAATGCTACAAAAAATGCGTCAATTGCTAAAGAGAATGCTAAAATAATAATATCAATTATCATCAAATAAACCACTCTCTTCTTCTAAATTTTCTTCCTCATCCTCTTCCTTAGGGCATTTTGCAATGCTTACAACCTCATCACTACCAACATTTACAACGATTACTCCGCTTGTATTTCTACCAGCTTTTCTAATGCTTTGCATATCAGTTCTAATCATCTTGCCACTACTTGTAAGCGCCATTAAATCCATAGTATCATCAACAATTACAATGCCTACTAAATCTTTTGTCTTTTGAGTAAGTTTCATACAAATTACGCCCTTACCACCACGACTTTGTAAACGATATTCTCCTGCATCAGTTCTTTTTGCGATACCTTTTTGGCTAACACTTAAAATTTCTTGCTCATTACTTTCAATAACTACTGCACCTATTACATAATCTTGCTCTTCTTTAAAGCGAATAGCAGTTACTCCACGAGCTACACGACCAATTTGACGAACTTTTGTAAGTGGGAATTTAATACACATACCCTTTTTAGTAGCTACAAAAATCATAGTTCCACTAACTTGCTCTTCTTGATTTTCTTGGTTTTCATCTAAAGAATTTTCTTCTTCAACAATTTGAATATTATCATCTTCAATAATTTCACTATTTTCATCAACCAAATCAATATTTTCACTATCATCATTTTGTGCTATTAAAACACTTACTAATTCATCGTTTTCATCAAGATTAATAGCTCTTACACCAACTGAACGGATATTGCTATATTCACTTAAATTCGTGCGTTTAATAAGACCATTTTTAGTAAAGAATGCAAGTGATTTTGTCTTAGCAAAATCAGTTGTTGGAATTATTGCCATAATTTTTTCATCTGGTAAAAGATTGATTAGATTTACAACAGCTTTTCCTTTAGCAGTTCTACTACCTTCAGGAATTTTATAAACTTTTAACCAATATAGTTGTCCTTTATTAGTAACAAACATTAGCGTATCGTGAGAATTTGCAGTAAAGAAACTCTCTATAAAATCATCATCATAAGTAGTAACTGCAACTTTACCTTTACCACCACGCTTTTGTTTTTCATATGATTTTGTAGGAACTCTTTTGATATACCCACGATGAGTAATTGTAATTACCATTGGCTCATTTGGTATTAAATCTTCTACATCAATTTCATCATAATCATCTACTATTTCGGTAATTCTTGGAACTTTAAATTTATTTTTAATTTCTAATAATTCATCGTGAATTATTTCTTCTATTTTTTCTTCGCTTTTTAAGATTGCATTTAGTTCTTCAATTTTTGCTAAAAGCTCTCTTAACTCATCTTCTAATTTATCTCTTTCAAGTCCTGTAAGACGGCTAAGTCTCATTTCTAAAATAGCATTAGCTTGTAATTCAGTTAAGCTAAATTTTTCTACTAAAGCATCTCTTGCACTTGCAGTATCTGCACTTGATTTAATTAATGCAATTACTTCATCTATATTATCTAGTGCAATTTTAAGACCTTCTAAGATATGTGCTCTTGCTTTTGCTTTTTCAAGTTCAAAAATAGTTCTTCTAATAATTACGGTTTTTCTATGATTTAAGAATAAATCTAATAGCTCAATTAAAGAAAATACCTTAGGTTCTTTATTGTGAATTGCTAACATTATCACACCAAATGTTGTCTCCATTGTGGTGCTTTTAAATAAATTATTTAGCACAATTTCACTCATAGCATCACGCTTAAGCTCAATTACAAGGCGAATTCCATCTCTATCACTCTCATCTCTTGTCTCGCTTATACCTTCTATTTGCTTTTCTTTTACAAGCTCTGCAATTTGCTCGTGAAGTCTTGCTTTATTTACTTGATAAGGTAACTCATCAATTACTATTAGCTCTTTATTTCCTTTTTGTTCTATATGAGTTTTTGCTCTTACTTTAATTCTACCACGACCTGTTTTATAAGCTTCTATAATGCCTTTTTTACCAAAAATTATCCCACCAGTTGGAAAATCAGGACCTTTTATAAACTGCATTATTTCTTCTAAACTAGCGTTTTTATTCTCAAGTAAATATAAAAGTCCATCTACTAATTCATCTAAACTATGTGGCGGAATATTAGTTGCCATACCAACAGCAATACCACTTGAGCCGTTTAATAATAAATTAGGCACTCTTGAAGGTAAAACATCAGGCTCACTCATACTATCATCATAGTTTGGAACAAAATCAACGGTGTCTTTATCTAAATCTTTTAACAATTCTTCAGCCAAAATTGTCATTCTAGCTTCGGTATAACGCATAGCTGCAGCACCATCTCCATCAACTGAACCAAAGTTTCCTTGACCATCAATACTTGGGTATCTCATTGAAAAGCTTTGTGCCATTCTTACTAAAGCATCATAAACAGCAGTATCTCCGTGCGGATGGTATTTACCGATTACATCACCCACTATACGAGCTGATTTTTTATAAGCACTTTTTGAACCTACTCCTAAATCATTCATTGCATAAAGAATTCTTCTATGAACCGGCTTTAATCCATCTCTTGCATCAGGTAAGGCACGGCCTATAATTACTGACATAGAATAATCAAGATAGCTTGTTTTTATACTATCTTCAATATCTACAATAGTAATTTCACTATTATCAAATAAATTCATTGTTTTCCTTTAAGTAAAGATTTTTTTATACTAGCAAACTAAACTTTCGCATCGGCTAATACGACCGCAAAAAGAACCTTAATTTTAGCTTTTTTAAGCACTAAATTCGCTTGTTTTAAAGACTCACCTGAAGTGATAATATCATCTACTAAAATTACAGGTAAATCCAAGGTCTTTTGTAATTCATATTTTCTTTTATTTTTCTTTCTAAATGAAAGGCTTTTGCCTTTATAAATAATCTTATTTTTTGCTTTAATTGCGTTATATAATGGAATAATATTTTTTGATTTCATATTTTTAATAAGTATTGCTGTATGAGAATACCCGCTAGAGCAATCATCATCTAAGCCTATAGCATAAGCTAATTCATTATCAAAATGAAATCTTTTATAAGAATAAGATGCGAGTTTATTTAATATAAAATATCCACTAATAAAATGCTTGTGATTTAATAATTTTTTAATTTTAGAATATTTATAAAAGCTAATTACTTCTAAACCATCATCTAAAATTCTTCTTTTACATTCAAGTAATTTAAATTCTTTTTCACAAGTTTTACAAAAAATCTTAAATGTAGGCTTAGAGCAATTATAACATAGCATAAAGATTTTATTCTTTATCTTTTAGACGCTTTTTAACCGATTTTACCTTATATTTTAGATTATCATTTCTACTTTTGTGAATGTCAAATTTGGCTACTAAATAAACTCTATCTTTATTAATTAATTTATTTGCTTTATTTAAAATTTTTAAAGCACTTTTTAAATCATCAGTTTCTACGCTAGTTCCCATTGCACCTAATTTGTGTTTTATATTTTTCTTTCTTAAATACTCAATAATTGGTGCTATTTCTTCACTTTTACTATCATCGCTCATAGAAAAAATACAAAAATCCATTGTAACACTCATTTTTTCTCCTTTAAATAAATTTAATTATTTCTTCATTACTTGCTCTAGTAGTTTTAAAATTATTTACATTATCGCTACTTTTTTTACCTATTGCAATGCCACATATAATTTTGCCTTCAACCCCATTTTCTCTAATAGTATCGCAATATTCAGCAATACTACCTAAAACACAAGTGCTAAATCCTAAATATGTAGCCGCATTTAAAAAATTAGCTAGAAAAATACCACAATCTAACAAAGAACCTTCGTTTAAACCATTATCAATATGTAAAATTGCTAGATTTTTAGCATTAAAGAATTTAAAATTCTTATGCCATTGCTCTAACCTTTTTTCTTTCTCATCTCGCTTTATATTAAGTGCTTCATAAAGCTTAATTCCTGTCTGAAATCTTCTACTCTTATAAGGCTCAAACCAAATATCAGGATATAATTTTATATCTTGACTTTTTAAGTTATTTTTTACAGCATTTAATAAGTCATCGCTTAATTTAGCAAGGCTTTTACCACTAAAAAAGCTTAGTTTTGCTGGTTGCATATTTGTTGCACTAGGACTTAATTTTGCAAGTTCTACTATATTAATTAATTCATCTTTACTTAATTCATAGTCAATAAAATCTCTACAAGAAAATCTATTATCCAAACATTCCTTAAAAGTCATAAAATCTCCTTAAAACAAGCATAATCGCAAAATATTCTAAAATAAAAGCAGAAATTATATTAATAATCTTTAGCACTTTTACACTAAATAAATTTGTATATTTATATACAAAAAACGAAAGCGAAAATATCCAAATAAGTATGCTAACGCTAAGTCCTAAAAATAAATATATAGGATTTTGTTTAGTGCTTAGCATAGTTGCAACGCTAAGCCAAAATGTGATTACATAAGGATTTGCTAGATTTAACAAAAATCCTTTAATAAAATTACTAAATATATTTGTATTTTCTAAATTCTTATGAAGATTTATATCTTTTACTGGCTTTAGCATTAAAAATGCTAAATAACTTAAAAATATAAAGCCAAAAATACTTAAAATATTTAAAAATAAATCATTTTTAATAAATTCTAAAACGCTAAAGCTTAATAATGATAAATAAAGTAAATCAGCGACAAAAGCACCAAAACCTAAAGCAAAAGCATTCTTAAAAGATTTTAGTGCATAACTTAAAATTAGAATATTAACAGGACCAAAAGGAACACAAACTCCAAGCCCTAATAATATCCCATCAAATAAATCATTCATCTGCTAAACTAAGTCCTACTTTTCCATCTTTAATTTCACTAACTATTACTTCTAGCGTTTCGCCCTCATTAAAGCTTTTACCCTTAATTTTATTAGAATGTAATAATCCATCAATGCCGTCTTGCAAGGTTACAAATACTCCAAAATTAGCTACTTTTTTAACAACGCCACTAAATCTAGTTCCTATTTCAAATTCTACTTTAGGAGCTTGTTTTTTGCCTTTAGATTTTGGTTTTAACACTTCATTTAATATATATTCTTTAGCTTCTTTTACTAATTTTCCACTAATTTTTACTTCATTTTTATCTCTATCTAAATCTATGCTAACGCCAAATTTATCTATGATTTCTTTAATAGTTTTACCACCTTGACCAATAATTTCTGGAATATCATTAGCACTTACGCTAAATATTTCTAATTTAGGTAAAATTTCTTCATTAATAACAATCTTAGAATTTGCTTCTTCCATTAAATTAAGAATATGAATTCTTCCTTTTCTAGCAGCTTCTAAAGCTTGGGTTAATATTTCAGTGCTAACCCCACCTAATTTTATATCCATTTGCATAGCAGTTATTCCATCAACACTACCTGCTACTTTAAAATCCATATCCCCATCGTGATCTTCTAAGCCCATAATATCAGTTAATACAGCATATTCATTATCTTCAATTATAAGCCCCATAGCAACTCCAGCTACTAGTTTTTTACTAGGAACTGCTGCAGCACGAAGAGCTAATGAGCCACCACAAACACTAGCCATTGAGCTACTTCCATTGCTTTCTAATATTTCTGAAACTATTCTAATAGTATGAGCATAATCTTTACTAACTGAAGAACTTAAAGCTCTTTTTGCTAGATTTCCGTGTCCTAATTCTCTTCTTGAAGGTGCTTTTAAAGGACTTGCTTCGCCTACACAAAAACCAGGAAAATTATAATTAAACATAAATCTTTCATAGGTAGTTGATTTATTATTTAATAATTCAATTGCTTGAGCGTCATTGTCGCTACCTAAAGTACAAACCACTAATGCTTGAGTTTGACCCCTTGTAAATAAACAAGAGCCGTGCGCATTTGGTAAAATATTAGTCAATATACTAATAGGACGAACCTCATCTAAAGCTCTCCCATCAGCTCTTGTTTTTTCTTTTAAGATTTGCTTTCTTACTATGTGTTTTTTAATACGATTTAATTCATAATCAAGTTCAGCTTCACTCCAATTATTATTTATAAATTCTTCATCTAAAACAACTTTTTTTGCAATAGCTTTAAGCTCACTTGCTCTTTCGCTTTTAGCCATTTTATTAATTGCAAATTTTATATCTTCTAAATAGTTTTTTTCTAAATATTCATATACTGCTAGATTTTCGCTATCAGCTTTATAGTTAAACTCATAAGATTTTTTATATTCTTTAAAAGTATTATAAAAATCATTACTTATATTTAAAATACTACCTTTTGCAAATTCTAAAGCTTGTAATAACTCGCTCTCACTCATCTCATTCATTGAATTATTAGTCTCATTTGCTTTCATTTCTATCATTAATAATTCATCTTTAAGACCACTTACAAACAAATCAAGACTTGAAAGTTCTAAAGAATTTAAATCAGGATTTAGAACAAAACCATTTTCATCCTTAGCAACCCTAACCCCAACTGCTGGATATACAATTTCAATATCACTTAAAAATAAAGCCGCACTTGCTGCATAAAGTGCAAGTGGCTGAATATCCACATTTTCTTCAACCGAAAGAAGCATAACAACGATATGAGTTGGGTGTAAATAACCCTTAGGAAATAATGGGCGTAATGTTCTATCAATTATTCTTGAAGTTAAAGTCTCATAATCACTTGGTTTTGTTTCTCTTTTCACAAAACCGCCTGGAATTTTACCTGCTGCATAAGTTTTTTCTACATAGCTAACGGTTAATGGTAAAAAATCTTCACTAACACACTCATCTTCTCTAGCAACACTTGCTAACATAACCGTTTTACCACAAGTCATTAAAACACTTGCATTTGCTTGTTTGGCAACTAAATCAAGTTCAAATACTAATTCTTTATCGTTAATCTTAATTATTTTTTTCATTTATCTCCTTTTGATATGGCAAATAATAATTGCTCGTTTCTAAAATCTCACACGCATATTCACTTGATATTTCAAGTGGTTGCTTGTAGTAATAATCTTTATCTATAAAATGTTCTATTTTTTCTAAATAATAAACTTTATCAAATAAATCATTATAATAATTATAAGCATCAGCAGCTACTAAAGCACTTGCATATTTTATACTTCTAACGCCTAAACCCAATAAACTTTTATGACATACATTAATAGTTAAACCGCTGTTTGAACCTTGGTCTAACAATAAAATATCCTTACCTTTAAGATTGCTAAGTGGTAAAGACTTTCTATATTTTGCAATTTTACCCATAATTGATTCATCATAAAGCACAGTACTCATTGATAAAATATATTCTTGAGTTATAGAAAAAGCTTCAATTAATTCTTGAATACATACTATATCTCTTGTTTCACTAATTTTTGCTATCTGACATTCATTATTTGGGGCATATATGCCTTTGTTAAAAAGCATATCATAATATAAATTAAGTTCACTTGCAATAGTCTCAATAAAAGGAATATTTTTAATACTATTTCCTATAATTATATGTCCTTCTAATTCTTTATATTGCAATAATTTTTCACTAAATTTATTAGCAGCTTGTAAAGGATTGTCAAAAATCATAAGTATCATCACCTCTTAAAGCAAAATTATATCTTACACCGCCTATTGGATAAAGATTGAATTTCAAATAAACTCCCCTATCTCTTACAGATTTTACACCCATTTGAGTAAGTTTTGCTGTTGTGCTTTCTTTAAATTCTAAAGAATAATTTATACATCTTTTTTTATGAGTAAAACCTATACTATAGTTTTCAAATTTCTTACTATTTAAATTAAACCAAGCTTGAGAATATATTATATTATAAGGCATAAATTCATATTGAAATTTACTAGTTAAAAATCTATCATAAGGCTTGTTTTTCATAAGAAGCTCATCAATTTTATTATAATAAAATCCAGAACTTATTTTAAATGGCTGGGTTGTATATACGCCTTCTATAAAAAATCTATCAATATTAGAATTTTTAAACGAATACTCCGTAGTATTATTAATATTAAAATTATTATTAAAATAATACTTAAACTGATTGCTTAAAATATTAAACTTAGAATCTTCTGTCCTAAGCGTTAAAGAATGCTTAAGTTTTTTATCATTATCACTAAAAATTATTTGAGATAACTCAATATTAAAGGTTAAATCATCATAAGTATTTGGTATGAAAAATTCATTTTCTATTTCTTTTGAACCAGTCCTAAGACTAGCACCAAAACCAAAATTAATATTATGCAATATATAATCATACTTTCTAAATAAATTAGTATATATAAAAGCACTATGAGTAGAATTAAAATTATAATCATCTCTTCTACTATAATTATTATAAAAGTTAAGTCCTAATTCAAATTCTTCATTTAAAACAAAGTTAATATAATCATTAAATAAGCTTTTATTAAACTCAATTGGAACATAAAAATGAAATCTATTTAATGTGCTACCTTCTCTTCTATAAAAATTGCTATATGAAAAATCTGCTTTATAGTTAATATGATTATCAAATAAAGTATCATAAAATCTATGATAATGTAGATTTGGAATTTCTTGTAAAGTATAATCTTGATTAATACTTGAAGTGTCTTGATAATATTTAGCATATAAACCGAAATAATCTTTATTATCTGTATAAAAATAATTAAATTTGGAAGTTATTATGGCTTCATCATTATTATCTAAAAAACTAGATAAATTCAAATAATCAATATCACTAATTCTTAAAAAGTCTAAATATAATCCTTCTTGATTTTTGTTATTTGTATTAAAGATTTTATCTCTTTCATAGTGCATATTAAATCCATAATGCTCGCCAAATTTCAATTCTTCTTTATTAAAATAACTATTAAATTCTTTAAAATACCCAACTCCTATATTTCCTTTAGAATAAGGGCTATCAACAAAACGAAAATTAGAATAAATTCCATAACCCCTATTTGTTCTAATTTGTGGTCTTAATTCTAAATCCATTCTATGATTAATCGCCCAAAAAAATGGTTGCTCATAATGAATAGCTTCTTTGCTTTTTATTGATAATTTAGGAACCAAAAAACCAGTTTTTCTACTATCATCTGTATTAATAGCAAAATATGGCATATAAAAAATTGGTATATTTTTAAATCTTAAAACCATACCTTTTAATACTAAATCTTGAGTTTTAGTATTATAAATACCTTCCTTAAAATCAATACTCCATTCAGGATTTGCAACATCACAAGAACTAACACTTGCATTTTTTACAATAAAATCACCATTTATATAAGAACTATTCTTACTTTTTAACCATACTTCAATAAAAGAATCGCTTATAAAAAAATTATCAAAATTTGCACAAGAATTACCTAAATTAATTTTTGCATAATTTGATATAGTAGTTTGATTATTGTTTATTAAAAATACATCTCCAAATAATTCTAACTCTTTTGTATCTTGATTATATTTACCACTATTTGCTCTTGCAAAATAATTTTCTTTAAACAACAATATATCTTTATTTGAGATTATGTAATTATCTTTTTTTATAAACTCATCTGATTGAATTTCAATTTGATTTGAATAAAGTAAGCCAATAAGCAATATCAAATAAGATATTTTTTTAATCAACTTTAATCACCATAGATTTGCTGGCAATATCAGCAAAATTTCTTCTTGTCTTATTAAAGAATATAGATACAAACAATACCCCATTTATAAAAAATTCACAAAATACAAACACCAAAGCTCTATTTAAAGATTCTGTAAAATTAGGAGTATCAAAATGTTCGCAATTTACAATTTTTGTCTTTGTAATCATATTGCCAAAAGTTGCACCATACATATAAAAAAATATAAGAACATAAAAGAATTTAATAATAAAATATGCTTTTACATAGCGAAATAACAATATATTTAAATTGATATAATCTTCGTTATTTATTAAGGTTCTTATTTTAATTATTTCTTCATCGTTTATAAAATATATCATTAAAATAAAGATAAGAATATAGCAAATTATAAAATCAGCCACAAAAGCAATAAACCTAGCAACAATATCGGCTAGTTGTTTATCTTCTTTTTCAAGCTTTTCTAATATTTTATCATCCATTTAAAACCCTAAACATAAATCCCCAAACAAGCGTTAAATTTCAAGGTCTTGTAACCTAAAAAATAGTGGAAGAAAAGCATTAAAGGCTGCAATTCACAATTACTTGCATCACAGAACACGGTTGCTTAAACTTAATCACATAAAAAAATCTGTTAGACCGAATATATTAAACCCGCGTTGTCTAGGGTAGTGTAATTTTACATAAAAAGCTTAATGAATTTTTACTTACCCAAGCAAAACTCAGAAAACATTGCATCAAACAATTCATCGCTTCCTGTTTTTTTACCAAAAAGAGATAGTTTATTTAAACTTTCATTTAAATAATAAGCGCAAATTTCAAGCTCATTAAAATTATCTATAGCTAAATAAATATTCTCACTAGCACTATAAAACGCACTTATTAAATCTGTATTTGTTAAAACCAATTCATTGTCTAATTGAGAATTTAAATAATTTTTTAATTCAAATTCTAAAGCTTTTATATCATTATTTAATGCTGATATTTTAATACCTTCTAAAGTATTTACTTGTGCTAAGTCGCTTTTATTTTGAACTATAAAATATTTTTTACCACTATTTTTAATGTATTCTAAAAGTTTTAATTCATCTTCTAAGCATTCTTTTGATGAATCAATTAAAAACAATACTATATCAGCTTTATTAATAGCCTCATAGCTTCTTTTAATGCCTAATTCTTCTATTAAATCATCACTTTGTCTAATTCCTGCAGTATCAACTAATTTTATTAAATGTCCGTGATAATTTAAATACTCTTCAATGCTATCTCTAGTAGTTCCTGCAATATCACTAACTATTGCTCTATTAAACGATAATAAAGCATTTAATAAAGAGCTTTTACCTACATTTGGTTTTCCAATAATTGCTAGGTTAAATCCTTCTATTAAGCCTCTTTTTTTCTCGCTTCTAATTGCAATTGTTTCTAATTCTTTAGCGTTATTAAGTAGTTTTACTTTAGCATTTTCTAAAATATCTTCAGGCAAATCATCATCAGCATAATCAATTGCGGTTTCTAAATAAGCTAAAGTTTTAATTAACTCATCTTGAGTGTTAGTGATTAATTCTTTAAAAGCTCCATCTATATTCTTAGATATTATTTTTCTTGCATTTTCACTCTTTGCAGCAATTAATTCATTTATTAAAAGTGCTTTTTCTAAACTCATTTTATTGTTTAAGCAAGCTCTTTTGCTAAATTCCCCTGCTCTTGCAAATCTAGCACCTAATTTATTTAAAATCATAAGTATATTTTGTGCGTTTGTAAAACCGCCGTGAATTTGAAATTCTACGCAATCTTCACCAGTAAAAGAAAAAGGGGCTTTAAAATAAATTATAATGCCTTCATCAACAAATTCATTTTCGTAAAATAGTTTAAAAAAGTGAGCATAGCGGGGATTATTTTTTAATTTTTCTGCGTTTTTTTGACTTAATAATTTTGATGCTATTTCTAAAGCTTTTTCCCCACTTAATCTAATAATACTAATAGCACCATTTCCACTAGCACTAGCAAGTGCTACTATTGTGCTATTCATTGTTTTTTAAATTCTCCATAAATTGCAATGTATCTTCCTAAAGAACTATCTTTTATAACTATATTTTTATGAGAAAATTCTTTTAGTAATTCTTCATATACTAGATTTAATAAACTTGTTTCCAATGGTCTTGTTTGAGCCTTACCCACTTCATCAATTTTTGTCTTTACTTCGCTTAAATGCTTTTCAAGATTTTCTCTTAACTTAGCAAGAACACCACAAATCTCAACTCTTGCGTGAAGATTGTATTTAATGTTTATTAGATGATTTACAATAGTATCTAGTGCTTTGTATTTATGTGCGTCTTTTCCTATTAAACTTTCATAAGAATTTGCAATAAATTCTACATTTACACTATTTTCATTAGCTGGAGTTACCACAACATCTCTTACATCAAAATATTCACTACAAAATAAATTTTTTAAATCTTTTGCAATATCTTCAATAATATTAATTTCAATTTTTTTCTTAACTTTTACTTCAATTATTGCATCTTTTTTAAAAAAACCTAAAAAACCAGCTTTTGGCAATTGAATTATTTCATACTCTAATTCTCTAATAGAGCAATTAGTTTCCTTAATTGCTCTATCAATAGCACCTTCTAGTGTTTTATCAACTATTTGCATTTTTTCCTTCTTTATTAGCAAAAATTTTATTTACAAACCATTGTTGAGCTAGTGAAAATGTATTATTTACACACCAATACAATGTAAGACCTGCTGGGAAATTTATAAAAAATATCACAAATACTAAAGGTAAGAATTTCATAATCTTAGCTTGTGTAGGGTCTTGTATAGTCATAGGAGTTATAACTTGTTGTAAAAACATAGTAGCACCCATATAAATTGGTAAAATATAATAAGGATCATGTATTGCTAAGTCATTAATCCATAAAGCCCAAGGAGCAGCCTTAAGTTCAATAGCATTTAATAATACCCTATAAATTGCAAAAAATATTGGAATTTGAATTAATATTGGTAAACATCCGCCTAATGGATTTGCCTTATGTTTTTTATAAAGCTCCATCATATGCATTTGCATTTTTTGTGGATTACCTTTATATTTTTCTTGAATTTCTTTAATTTTTGGAGCTAAAACTTTTAATTTTTGCATAGAAACCATACTTTTATAAGTTGGATATGTAAGACAAATTCTAACAACTATCGTAAGAATAACAATAGACCAACCCCAATTGCCTACATGTGAATATATAAAACTTAAAAATGCGAACATTGGTTTAGCAATAAAAGTAAACCAACCATATTCAACCACATTTGTAAGTTTTTCATTAATAGCTTCTAAAATTTTATGCTCTTTTGGACCAATATAAGCATTAAATGTATCATTACCACTAGCTACAACATAACCAACTGATAAATCTTTGTGATTTTTAACAACTACCTTAAATGGCTTTTCAAAATTATAAAATGTGCTTGTGTAGTATCTATCAGAAAATGCAGCTATTATAGAATCAGTTTCAACTCTTTCATCATTTGATTTTATATCTCCATCTTCATAATCTACTTTAGTATCATCATTTTTGTAAATCATAGCACCATGAACTGTTAAAGTATCTGCTAAAACATTAGGACGCTCACCTGGAGTAATAACATAATCTCTTAATTTATTATCACTAAAAGTAATTTTTACTTGATAAAAACCATTTTCTTTGAATGTTATAATTTTATTAACAATTACACCATTTACATCTTTACTTAAAACTAGCTCTTCACCAATATTTACACTACTTTTATTTGCTTTAAAAGTTGTATTGTTAAATTCTTTATTAAATTCACTATCATAAAAAACCATAGATAAAGGATATAAAGTAGTATTTTTATCAACTAAATTAATAGCTTCATTTGTTTCATTTAAAAATCTTTCATCTTTTAAAATAAAACTACTAATTTCTCCATTTTCATTGATTTGAACATCAAAATGCTCATTATTAACACTAGCAATAATATTATTTGTTTTTATTGCTTTAATATCTCCGATATTTTGAGTTTTTGTTTGTATATTACTAACTTCTTGCTTTTGAATTTGTTGAGTATTAGTAACAACTGGTTTAGGGATTAAAAAATCATAACCTATAAAAAAAACCATAGATAAAACTACAGCAATTATAATCCTTTTTTGTTGAGACATATTATCAAACATATTTTTCCTTTATTTGAATATTACTTTTACTATATAATAAAATTGTTTATCTTTTGGAACAAAAATCATTTTAAGTTTTTTTATCTTATTTTGATGTGTAAAAAGCATAATAGGTTTATGTTTAATTTTAATTATAGGATAATCAAAACCACCTACAAATAATTGATTACATTTTAAAATTCTTAAAGCTGTTAAAAAAAGTGCTTTAAAAAAATTATTATATTGAAGTTGAATAATCGCATATTGAGAGCAAGTTGGATAATATCTACAAGATTTAGGCTTTAAAGGACTTAAAAAATATCTATAAAATTCAACTAATTTAACAGCTAAATACCTAAACATTTTATTCCTTTAAACACCCCAACCTTTTAAGACTCCACTTAATATTCTTTTCTAATTCAAAATAACCTAAATCACTAAAACCTTTTTTTGCTACAAATATGTAATAACCGCTACTTATATTTGGATAAAGTTGTAAAAAAATAGCTCTTATTAATCTTTTAGTTCTATTTCTTACAACAGCACATCCTACTTTTTTACTTGCGATTACTGCAATTTTTTTAACTTCGCTTGGTTCGTGATAAATAACGCAGTTTTTAGCAAACCATTTTGAACCAATTTTATAAAGTCTAGCAAAATCTTTAGAATCATTTATGCTAGAAAATTCCTTTAGATTGCTAATCTTCTTCTACCTTTTGCGCGTCTTGCATTGATTACTTTACGACCATTTTTAGTCTTCATTCTTACACGAAATCCGTGAGTTCTCTTGCGAGGTGTATTGTGTGGTTGATAAGTTCTTTTTGGCATTTTTCTTCCTTAAATAAAAAAATTAAATGCATATTCTATCACAAATAACTTAATTATTTTTAAGTATTTTTGATATAAAATAAATTTTATGGATAAAAATACATATTTACATTACTTAAAATTATTCGGATTTTCCTTTTACAACGATAAGTTAAGCGTTAATAAAAACTACAATATAAAAGATATAAAAAATTGCAAATTATGCAATTTATACAAAAGTAAAAATAATTTTTATACAAATAAAGTAATTAAATCAAATATTTTCATACTAAGCGATATTGGTTTTAATGACAATGATGCTGAATATTTTAATAGTATTTTAAGCAAGAATTTAAATCTTAATTTAAATAATGTATATATTACAAATATAGTAAAATGCTCAAATCAATATAAACAAGAAAATATTTTAAAGTGCTATCAGTATTTTTTAAATGAACTTTTGGAAAGTGAAGCAAATATTATAATTTTATTAGGAGAAAATTTAAAAAATATATTACAATTATCAAATTTTAATATTGGAGATATTATTTTTTATGACTTTTATGGTAAAAAAAGAAAAGTTTTGCTAAATTACAGCTTTAGCTTTATTAAAAAAAATCCAAGTTATGAAAATGATTTTATAAATAACTTAAAAAAAATAAAGGAATAATTATGAAAAAATTATTAACAACAATGTTAATATGCTCAAATCTTATTGCTGCCAAACAAGAATTAGTCAAAATTGAGCCAGCAAAGGTTTTTTATGTTAATTACGAAAAAGAAAAATGCTCTGATGAATGTCTAAAAGACTTATTATACAAAGGTCTTTACATAAGCTATATAACAAGATTTAATTCTAATGATGAAAAACTAAATAACATTTATGTAAAACTTCTTAATGGAATTGAATATATTGATTTACCTAAAAAACAACAATTAAACACAATTAAAATAGCTTTAGTTATACCAGAAAAAGTTGTAAAATCTTATTCTAGTAATATAATTTCTCCTGCACTTGCATATCTTATGAAACAAAATGATAATGTATATATGAAAGTATATTTTACAGGAGATGAAAGTGAAGCTAATATAGCTCCTATCATAAGCCAATTACACGATTATTCACTAATTATTACAGGATTTCAAAAAAACGGCATTAATGTATTAAACAAAAGTATTACAAATATTGCAGTATTTAATCCATTAGCAAAATCTAGTGATTTTGATAATGTAAATTCTAATTTTACATTTGGTAGCATAGATTATCAAGAACAAGTTGCAAAACTAATAAATATTTCAAATAATAAAATAGCTGTATTTAAAGATGATAGCTTACTAGCAAGTAAAATAACTGATAATATAAGAGAACAAAGCAATATAATTTCTCTTAAAACTATTGAAAAGAAAAATCTAAATATAAATTCGGCTTTAAGTGATGCTTGGAAATTAAATAATTCTAGCGTATTTTTTAATATACCATTAGTAAAAACAACTCTTTTGGCAACACAAATAAGAGCTTTAAGTATTAGACCAAATAAATATTTAAGCACTCAAATTAATTATCATCCAATGTTTTTAAATCTAAGCCAAGAAAACGAAAGGTCTATGTTTTATTTTGCTAATTCAATAGGCGAAATTGATGAAGAAATAGAGTATATAAATGATTTATTAGGGCAAAAAATAGCTTATAACTGGATAGCTTATTCAACTAGCGTTGGATTAGATTACTACTATCACGAGCTATATTCAAACAAAAAAGATAGATTATTTAAAGATAATTTTATAGGTAATTCAATACATTTTAATGTAAGAATTATGAATGCTAAACAATCAAAATTTAGCGAACAAAAATAAAACTAAGAATTTAAATTCTTAGTTTTAAGTAATTTTATAAAGATAATAAAGCAATTCTTACTGCGTTAGTTGCTGCTCCAACACGAATTTGATCAGCTACACACCATAAATGTAAAATCTTAGGATTATTTAAATCAACTCTAATTCTACCAACATAAGTTTCATTTGTATTGCTTGTAAATAAAGGCATTGGATAGCGTAACTCTTCATTTTCACTATCTTCATTATGTGCTTTTGTATTTGGATTATCCATCAATACAACGCTTGGAGCTTTACTTAAAATCTCTCTTACTTTTGTTAAATCTACATTATTTTTAAAAGTAATTGTAATACTTTCACTATGACTTCTAAGTACTGGCACTCTAACGCAAGTAGCACTAATTTGCATTTTTTTATTCATAATTTTTTGAGTTTCATTTACCATTTTTAGCTCTTCTTTTGTATAACCACTATCAGTAAATACATCAATTTGAGGAATTAAATTTAATGCTAGTTGATAAGTAAATTTTGATGGTTTAATTTCTTCAAAAGCAAATACTTTTTGAAGACCTTCCATAAGCTCACTCATACCTAAATTCCCTGCTCCACTTGCCGCTTGATAAGTGCTAACATCAACTCTTTCTATATCAAATACATCATCAAGTGGTTTTAATACTTGCACCATTTGAATGGTTGAGCAATTTGGATTTGCAATTATTCCTTTATGTTTTTCAAAATCACCAGGATTACATTCAGGCACTATTAAAGGCACATCATTCATCATTCTAAAATAACTTGTATTATCAATAACCAAAGCACCTTTATTTGCTGCAATTTTTGCATATTTTTCACTTATACTTCCACCCGCACAAAAAAATGCTATATCAACATCTTCTTCATCAAAACTATGCTCATCTAATTCTTCTATAACATAAGTTTCATCACGCCATACAATCTCTTTACCAGCACTATTTTTACTAGCTAATAATCTTAGTTCTTTTACTGGAAAATTGTATTCATTTAATACATTTAATATTTCTTCGCCTACAGCACCTGTTGCACCAATGATTGCAATATTTTTCATTTCACTCTCCTAAATTGTATTTTTGCATTTTTTCTCTAAAAACTTTTTCGCTCATTGAAATTAATTTAGAAGCTGCTTTTATATCCTTTTCTTGCTTTAAAGCTTCTTTAATTAATTCAAATTCTAAGTCATTTATATTATTTTTATTATTATTAGTAAAATTAAGCCTTAAATCACTATCTTTTACTATATTTTCATCGCTTAAAATTGCAGCACTTTCAACAATAGAAATCAATTCTCTTATATTTCCAGGATAATTATAATCATTTAATACTTTTATAGCTTCTTTGCTAAAAGTTTTTTCCCCTAAATCATACTCATTACAAATTCTATTTAAAGTAGCATTAGCAATTTCTATTATTTCATCTTTTCTTTGTCTTAAAGGCAAAATATCTAGCATAATTGTATTTAATCTATAAAATAAATCTGCTCTAAATTTATTATTTTTAATATTATCTTGTATGTTTATATTACTAGCACTTATAATTCTTACATCTATATTAATTAATTTTGTGCCACCTAATCTTTGTATAGTTTTTTCTTGTAAAACTCTTAATAACTTAGCTTGAATACTAGCACTCATTTCACCTATTTCATCAAGAAATAAAGTGCCTTCATTAGCTAACTCAAATAAGCCCAATTTATTAGAATTAGCATCTGTAAAAGCTCCTTTTTCATATCCAAACAATTCACTCTCTATTAAATTTTCAGGAATAGCAGCCATATTAATAGCTATAAAAGGCCTATTTGCTCTTTTACTATTTTCGTGAATAAATTTTGCAAATACTTCTTTACCAACTCCACTTTCACCGCTTAAAAATACACTTACATTTGTTTTAGCTGCTTTTAAAGCTATTGTTTTTAAATTCTCAAGTTCTTTTGATGAACCTAAAAATCCATTTTGTTTTACCGGAATTTCTTTTTTAATTTTATTAGCTTTTTTTTCTCTAATAATTTTTGCTCTATTTATTGCTTCATATAATTTATCCAAATCAAATGGCTTTGTTAAAAAATCTTTTACTCCAAGTCTTAGTGCTTCAATTGCTTTATTTAAAGTAGCATTTCCTGTAATAATTATAAACTCAGCACTAATTTTTTGTTCTAAAGCTGTTTTTACAAACTCAAGTCCGTCCATTTTAGGCATATTAATATCACTTATTATTAAGTCAAAACTATCATCTAATTCTTTTAAAGCATCAATTGGATTTTTATAAGTTTTTAATTCATAATCATCACTTAATGATAATTCTAAGGATTTTCTCATATTAATATCATCTTCAACTATGGCTATTTTCATACCTTATCCTTTGTGTAAATCAATATTTTACCTTGAGCAAGTTCTGCTTTAAAATAAATTGGCAATAATCTTAAATGAGTTTTTATACTTGCTTTAAAATTATTGACATCAACATATTCACTCACTATCGCTTTATTAACACAATCTATTAAATTTGTTTGTTGGTCTTTTAAACTATCATAAACATTAGACTTTGTAGCATTAATCTCACAAACATAAGTATATCTTGCTTTTTTATCAATACTCATTGCTCTACTTAAGTGAAATTCTTCGTTAGTTAGGACTAGATTAGTAGTACTTAATCTAGCCCAAAATATATAATCAGGATTTGCAGCGTTTAATAATCCTAAAAAGCTAATTAATATGAGAACAATTCGTTCCATTTATATTTATCAATTTTTAGTTCTAATTCAACCGTATAAAGACCATCTTTAAATCCTTCTCCGGTAATGTTTGCATTTTTAATAAGTCCATTAACATATGTTGTAATTAACGAGCTTCTAAGCATTGCATCTTTTACATTTTCTCTAGAATTTACTCTAACCCCATAAAGTTTGCCAGCTAATTGACGATAAGCATCAGCTAATGCTGCTCTTTTTGCAAGTGCTAATGCTTGAGCTTGCGAAACTGTGTTTTGAGGTGGAATTCCCTCTCCTACCGAACTAAAAATCATAAGTCTTACTGCTTCTTCTTCAGGACTTAAAACAGGCTCTTGATAACTTGCTTTTTTATAAGCTGTTTTTTGAGTGTTATTTTCTACTTGAACTGTTGTTTCTTTTTTTTGTGGAACACAAGCACAAATAAATATAGCTAAAGCGATGGTGCCTAATCTTTTCACGATTTTTCCTTTAAATAATTATTTAATTGCTTCAAAGCAATTATTATTCCTTTTCTTTAAATAGCTTGTTATAATATGAAAAATAATCTGTTGTTTTGCTTAATTGCTTAGAAATATTTGAATAAAAATTTATTTCATCAATTTGATTATATTCTAAATTATTATCCAATTCAGCTATTTTCTTTAAAGAAGAACATTCATATAAATATAAGTTATTTTTTAATGCAACCATTACACTACCAATAGCCCAAGTTCTACAAAATTCTCTTAAATCATTTCTATTTGGAGTTAGTTGTTTTTTAGCGTATAAATTCGCTGCTAAAACATTAGTATCAAAATATATAAAATTGTTATATTTATTTTTAATACTATCATATATTTTTTGACTAGGAGCTATTAATAATGTATGCTCAATATAATTATTAAAAATTACTCTATCGCCTATTTGTGGAGTTAATATAGGTAATGGTAAAGCATCTTGTTTTAAATCAGAAAATGTATATAACTCTAATTTAATATTATTGTTCTCATTATTTACAAAACTAGCTCTAGCAACAATTATAGAATATTCTCCAATATCTTTAATAACAATAGCGCCATTTTTTAAATTATTTTCATCATATTTTGCATCAACTATATGAGCATAAGCATAGCCATTATCAATCTTGTCAATAACAGCATTTATAAATTGATTAGCAAATACAAAAACTGAAAAGCATATTAAAATAAAAGTTTTCTTAAACATATTATCCCTTTAAAATTAAATTACTAAATTATAAGCAAAAAAAAGTAAAATGTCTGCCTTATTTTGGAAATTTTATCATATTTTAAAGGAAAATAATGCGAAAAATCATATTAGTTTTATCTATTTTTTTAAGTTTAAATTTATTCTCAAAAGAATTAAAAATGGAAGAATTAATATGGGAAAGAGGCGAGAGTTTTTTATTTTTCTTACAAAAAAATCAAATTCCATTAAGCATATATCATAATCTTGATAAAGAAGATAAAGAACTAACAGCAGAAATTATAGCTGGGGTTAAATATCAAATATTAAGAGATGAAAATGATAATATAGAACAAATTTTAATACCAATAAGCGAAACTTTACAAATACAAATATATAAGGATTTAGAAGATAAATATGCTATAACATTTACTCCAATTACTTATAAAGTTGAAGAAACAAGTTTAACATTTAAAATAAATAAATCAGTATATCAAGATATTATAGATAACACTCAAAACTCTAGATTAGCAAGCGCTCTGCTTAGAGCATATGCAGGAACGATTAATTATACAGGAATGAAAAAAGATGATAGAGTAGTAATCGTTTATTCTCAAAAAAGAAGATTAGGTAGAATTTATGGAGATGCAAATATAAAATCAGCTATGATTGAAGTCAATAAAAAGCCTTATTATATATTTAAATATGGAGATAATGACTTTTACGATGAAAACGGAAAACAATTAGAAACATATACTTTTATATTGCCTGTTGGAAATGTTAGAATTAGTTCTCCATTTAACCCAGGAAGATTTCATCCTATTTTAAAAAAATATAGAGCCCATCTAGGAATAGATTATGCAGCACCAACAGGAACGCCAGTAAAAGCAGCAGGTGCTGGAAAAATAATGTTTAGAGGAGTAAAAGGCGGATATGGAAATGTAGTTCAAGTAAATCACTCAAGTGGCTATATGACTTTATACGCACATTTAAGCAAATTTGGTAAATACAAAATAGGAGATAGTGTAAAACAAGGTCAAGTAATTGGCTATGTAGGAACTACAGGTCTTAGCACAGGGCCGCACTTACATTTTGGTATGTATAAAAACAATGCAGCAATTAACCCAGCAACAGTTGTTAGAGTTGCAAAAGATGGTCTAGTAGGCAAAGAAAAGCAAAAATTTGATTTAATAACTAAAGAATATATAAGTGAAATTAAGCATATATTAGAAAGTAAAATAACTCCTATAAAAGAAGAGAATTTTGAAAATATTGTGGAGCTTAATTAAAATATGAAAAATACAGCAGTAGCTTTTGAAATAATACAAGATTTTTTAGATGAAAAAGATGTTAGCTACGCTGAATTATTAGAAGCCCTAAAAATAATAAAAAATGATGATTATGAAGCTTATGAAAACATAATCAAAAGTCTTGATGATGAAGACTTAGGAAATATCGCAACGCTAATGCCTGAACATATGTTAAGCGATGTTTTGAAATTATCTTCAAGCAAAAAATTAGCTTTAGCATTAGGCGAATTAGAAAGCGATGATGCAACTGATTTAATGCAAAGCATTGAAGAAATTGATGATGAAAAAGCAAATAGAATTTTTTCAAATCTTAGTAAAGACGAACAAGATGATATTTTATTCTTAAAACGCTACGATGATGAAAAAGCTGGTGCTTATATGCAAACAGAGATTTTTACCGCAAAGCTTAGTGATACTCTAGAAAGTGCTATTAGCAAATATAAAGAGCTTAAAAAAAGCGAAGAAATAGAACATATAATCCAACTTTTTATAACCGATGAGAATGAAAAATTAATTTATAGTTTGCATGTAGGAGATTTAATTTTATATGAATTTAAAGATACTTTTCAGCAAATTCTAGATAAAAATGAAGATTTAGCAAAAGATTTACATTTTATTAGAGATTATGACACTATAAATGATGCTATCTCTATGGTTCAAGACTATGATTTAAGTGTAATTGCTGTAGTTGATAATAATAATAAATTATTAGGAAGAATAACTTATGATGATATACACGACTTAATCCAAGACTATGCAACAGAACAAATGTATAACTTTGCAGGGGTTGGAGATATTGATAGCGAAGATGAAAATACTATAAAAACAGCTAAAAGTAGAGCTAAATGGCTTATTGTAAATCTAATTACTTCGTTAATTTCAGCCCATGTTATCGCAATGTTTTCTGATGCAATAGAAAAGTTAGTAGCACTTGCAGCTTTAATGCCAATAGTTGCATCAATGGGTGGAAATACTGGCTCACAAGCACTTGCCGTAACTATTAGAAAACTTGCTTTAGGCGAATTAAGTTATGAGAATTCAAAACATATATTATTAAGAGAAATTGCTATTTCGTTTTCAAACGCAACGATTTTTGCCATTGTTTTAGGAGCTGTTGCGTATTTTTGGTTTTCAATACCAATGCTAAGCCTTGTGATATTCATATCAATGATTTTAAATTTAGGTTTTGCAGGTTTAATTGGCTCATTAATACCTTTGGTATTAAAAAAATGTGGATTTGACCCTGCACTAGGTAGTGCAGTTTTGCTAACAGCAACCACCGATGCTTTAGGATTTTTTAGCTTTTTATTGCTTGCTAAAATAATATTGCTATGATTTAATTTTCTTTTAACAAAAATATGTTTAAATTTAAGATTTAATTTTCAATAAAAAGGAGATAAAATGAAAATTTCAACAAAACTTTCGTTATGTATACTGATTAGTTTATGTATCTTAGGTATTAGCCTAATATTTATTTCTAACAAAGGAATGCAAGAAATTGATAACGTAACAACTAAAACAGTAGAAGAACTAGCAGTAAAAGATGCTAGAAGTGCTGCAAAAAGCATTGTATTTGGCTTTTATAATTTTTCTGAAAAATTATATAAAGACTTCGTAAAAGCTGGAGATGGACCTGAAGATGCACTTGAAAGCACAATTGAATATCTTCAAGGTATGAATTTAGATAGCACAAATATTAGATTTTTTGCCGTTAATTCAGATGGAACTTATTTAGTTCATTATCAACCAGAAAAAATAGGAAAGAATTTAAAAGCAGATTTAGATGTTAAAGGCGAAAGCTATGTAGAAAAATTTGTTAAGAATGGCTTAGCAGGTGGTGGTTTTACAGAAGTTACATTCTTTGATAAGGTAACTAATAAAGATAGAAATATCATTACCTATACTAAAAAAGATAAAAATATGGATATTATCTATGGTTGCACAATAGATATGGATATAACAAATCAAGAAATCGCTGAAGTAGGTAAAATAATTGATGAAGTTATTAGTAGCTCAAATTACAAATTTACATTAGCAGCAGTTGTTATAGCGGCTATAATTTTAATATTAATG